>CAJWQN010000016.1 GCA_913045505.1 uncultured Rhodospirillaceae bacterium
CTTTCCGGCCATGAAGGCGCGCCAATGGGGGCGGATCATCAACGTCCTCAACATCGGCGCCAAGACCCCGGCCGGCGGTTCGGCGCCGACCACCGTCTCGCGCGCTGCGGGCATGGCCCTGACCAAGGTGTTGAGCAAGGAAGGGGCGCCCCACAACGTCCTGGTCAACGCCCTGTGCACGGGCTTTTTCGTGACCGATCAATGGCATCGCCGGCATCAGCGCATGGCGCCCGAACTCACCTTCGAGCAGTTCGTCGCCAAGGCCGGCGAAGGGGTCCCGATCGGCCGCGTCGGCGACGCCAAGGAATTCGCCAACCTCGCCTGCTTCCTCGCGTCCGACGCCGCCTCCTATCTGACCGGCGCCGCGATCAACATCGACGGCGGCGCCTCGCCGGTGGTCTGACCGCCAAGAAATCCGACCGCGCCAAGGACAGCACTCATGGCAAATGCCTTCACCGCGCCCGGGCCGGACCAGATGTTCCGGGACTATCTGGCCCAGGGCCGGTTCATGATCCAACGCTCCAAGAGCACGGGCGCCCATGTGTTCTATCCACGGGCCATGATGCCGGGCACCGGCGCCGTCGATCTGGAATGGGTCGAGGCCTCGGGCAAGGGAACGGTCTATGCCACCAGCGTGGTCCGCCATCGGCCCGAGAAGGGCGGTGTCTACAACGTGGCGCTGATCGACCTGGCGGAAGGCCCGCGGATGCTGAGCCGGGTCGAAGGGGTGGCGCCGGAGGCGGTCGCGATCGGCATGGCGGTCGCGGCGGCAATCGATTCCAGCGGCGAGACGCCGATCCTGGTGTTCCGGCCGGCGGGCGGAACGGCCTCGTGAACGCGCCGCTCAGGGGCGCCGCCGCTATTGTCGGCGTCGGCCATGGCGGCCTGGGCGAGGCGCCGGGGCTCTCGCCGGTCGAGATCATGGCCGAGGCGGTCCACAACGCGCTCGCCGACACCGGGCTCACGCCGGCCGACATCGATGGGGTGATCTCGGCCTCGCCGGTCTACAACATGGCCAGTCTGACCGCCGCCGAGTATCTGGGCATCCGACCCAAATTCACCGACTCGACCATGATCGGCGGCTCGTCCTTCGTCTCTCACATCACTCCGGCCGCGCTCGCCCTTCAGGCCGGCCTGTGCGACACGGTGCTGATCTGCTACGGCAGCAATCAGCGCAGCGCCACCGGCCGCCTGGTCAGCAATTCGCTGCCCGATCCCTACGAAGCGCCCTACAAGCCACGCTTGCCGATCACCGCTTATGCGTTGGCGGCCTCGCGTCACATGTATCAGTACGGGACCAGCCGCGAGCACCTCGCGGCGGTCGCGGTGGCGGCGCGCGATTGGGCGCGCCTCAATCCGGAAGCGTTCATGCGCGATCCGCTCACCGCCGCCGACGTGTTGGCGTCGCGGATGATCTGCGACCCGTTGTCCAAGCTGGATTGCTGCCTGGTCACCGACGGCGGCGGCGCGATGGTTCTGGTCCGTGCCGAGCGGGCCAAGGATTTTCCGGCCAAGCCGGCCTATGTGTTGGGCCACGCCACCGCCCATTGGCACCGTAACATCAGCGAGGTCGAAGACATCACGGTTACCGCCGCCGCCGAGTCCGGTGCCCGCGCGTTCGCCATGGCTGGCCTCGAGCCCGCCGACGTGGACGTGCTCGAGCTTTACGACGCGTTCACCATCAACACCATCTTGTTTCTCGAGGATCTGGGCTTCTGCCCCAAGGGCGAAGGCGGCCGCTTCGTCGCCGATGGCGCCATCGCCCCGGGCGGGACATTGCCGGTCAACACCAACGGTGGCGGCCTGTCCTGCGTCCATCCGGGCATGTACGGCATCTTTCCGGTGATCGAAGCGGTACGCCAGATTCGCGGCACTTGCGGCGAGCGCCAGGTCGCGGGCGCCGAAATCGCCCTCGCCCACGGCAACGGCGGCGTGCTGTCGAGCCAGGCGACGGTGCTGCTGGGTAGCGAGGCGAGCTTCTGAGGGCGCGGACGGCAAGCTAGCCGGCGGCGACGAAGTCGGCGCGATAGCCGCCGGGAAAACGATAGCGACCCGCGCGCCGGGGGCGCCGGCGGGCAAGGGTCAGGCGTAGCCGGTCGGGCGGGCGCGGACCGGAAAGAGTCAGGCGCCGCCAGCGCTTGGACGGAAAGCTGTAGCCGCCGCTATGGCGTTCCTCGCCCTCGTCGTCGTACCAGACCCGGTGTCCGGCCTCCAACAGGCATGGCCCCAACCGGCCCCGCCAAAGCACCAAGTCGGTTGAATCCCAATACCAGATATGGCCGTCGTTGAAGCCGTGAAGCCATTGCTCCCAATGGCCGGCCGGGTAACGATCGACCACATAGGCGCCCTCGGGTTGGTCCCGATCACACCGGGCGCTGGCCCACAGGCGATCGCGAATGAACGGCAGCCAAAGGACCGCGACCCCGGCGCGCAGGTACGATTCGGTCCGCTGCTCGATGTCCGCGACCGGGACCGGGGTGTGCTGAAGCTCGATCGCGACCGGCCGGCCCGAGGGCGATCGGACAAGAACGTCGGCGCGGCGATCGCCCGCGGCGCCCAGGCTGCTCACCTCGAACTCGACCTGGGCGTCGAGTCCTCGACCGGCGAGCGCGTCGCGCAGCGCCGCCTTGGCCCGCAAATGGGCCAGGGTCTCGCCACGCGCCCAGCCACAATCGGTGGGCGGCTTGTGGGCGAAATGGGCGATTCGGATGCGGCCGCGTTTGAGCACCATCGCGCGCCGGCATCGCGGGCACCGAAAATCCGACCCGCGGTCGGCGCGCGCGGCCTCGACCCGATCGCCGTCCTCAAGCGCGATCAGCATCGCCGTCCACAATCGATGTCGATTATGGCGTGCTCGTTGCCCCATATTTGCCGCGGCCAATCAGTTATCTCGGTCAAGCCCGCTTCGGCTGTCTCGGCAAATCCATAACTCGGCGTCTTATCAACAGATATGGAAATAATGCCTCACTCAGGGTTCTCGGCCAGCCGCTCGCGGAGCATTGGAATACGGTCGTAGCCCCAGAACAGTTCGCCATCGAGGATGAAGGTCGGAACCCCGAAGACGCCCTCCGACTCCGCCTCATGGGCGATAGCGGTCAGTTCCCGGCGGCCGGCCTCGGCCGCGAACTCCGCGAACCCGTCTCCGCCGGCTCCGATCTCGTCGAGCACCGCCCGGATTTCGGCCGGGTCTTCGAGATCGAGCGCGCGCTTGAAGAATCGCTCGAACACCCGATCGGCGTAGGCGCGGAAGGCGCCGTGGCGCTGCGCATACAGCATGCCGATCGCCGCCAACGACGAATCAAAGGCTTTCTTGGGGCCATAGACGATCAGTCCTCGTTGGTTGGCCCAGCGGCGCACGTCCATGTAGCTGTAACGGACCTTGCGCCACTGCTGGGCCGAGCGTGTTTCCGGCGCGCCGAAGCTGATCGGGATATCGAAGATGTAGGGCCGCCAGGCGAAGCTCAGCTCGAATTCCGCTTCGAGCGCGAAGGCGGGATCCTTGGCCAGGTACGAATACGGGCTCTTGAAATCGATGTAGATCGTGATCTCTGGTTTGGCCATTGGTCCTCTCGGCACGTCAGGCCGATCCTTGTGCCTGGCCGCGATCGGAGGGATCATAGCGGCGGACACCAATCAAGTGTTGGCCCATGGGGGCGTTCACGTTAAGCTAATCAACCAAGGAGAGTCTTTCACTTGCAAGGGACTGGAGGCGCGGCTGGGTCGGCGCGCGTCGTGATGGGGAGGAACGAGTATCATGAGCTTCAAAAAATACTTGTGCGGCGCCGCGGCCGGAGCGATCGCGGTCGTGGGCATGGCCGGCATTGCCGCCGCCGATACCGGCGACGTCAAATGGGAGACGAAGGTGGTTATCGAGCGGAGCGGGGCTCATTGCGCCGACGATCCGGCATGCATGAACCGGTATCACCCCGCGATCCCGCCGGTGGCCCATGCCAATCCTGGCGATCTGATCATTTTCAGCACACGGGATGCTGTCGACAGCGATTTCAACTTGAATTCGGTCGACAACGACGTCACCGCAACGGACCTCAACCTAGTCCACCCGATGACCGGTCCGGTTTCCATCGCCGGCGCCAAACGTGGCGACGTGCTGGCCGTGACGTTGCTCGACATCGAGCCCGATGAGTTCGGTTGGACTTTTATCGTTCCCGGCTTCGGGTTCTTGCGCGACCTGTTCCCGGATCCGTACATCACCCCCTGGCGCCTGTCGCGTACCCACGCGGAATCGGACCGAATGCCGGGTGTCAAGGTGCCAATGGCGGCGTTCATGGGATCGGTCGGGGTGTTGGTTGGCGAACCCGAGATCGACGCGATCCTGGAGCGCGAGGGTGGCCTGGCGGCGGCCGGCGGCATTGCGTTGATGCCCGAGCCGACCGGCGCCCAGCCGGCCGCGGTCTGCGGCCCAGAAGGCAGCCACAAGGATCGCTGCCTGCGCACCATCCCGCCGCGTGAGAACGGCGGCAATATGGACGTGAAGCAAATGCAGGTCGGCACCACGCTGCTGCTGCCGTGTTTCGTCGACGGCTGCGGGCTGTTCGTCGGCGACGTCCATTATGCCCAGGGCGACGGCGAGGTCTCGGGCACCGCGATTGAGATGGGCGCGCACGTCAGCGTCAGGACCGAGATCCGCAAAGGCATGGGCGCGTTCATAAAGTGGCCGCAATTTGAGGGTGGCGCCCAGCTCAAGGCGATCGAGCCCAGCAGCTTCTACGCCACCACCGGTGTGCCGGTGAAGAAACCCGGCGAGGTTCCGCCCCCGCACCAGTATCTGAGCGACAAGATCATCGATTTGGGCAACCTGAACGAGGATCTCACATTGGCCGCGCGCAACGCCCTGATCGATATGATCGACTACATCGTGCGCGAGAAGGGTCTGACGCGAGAGCAAGCCTATATGCTGTCAAGCGTGGCGGTAGATCTCAGGATCGGTCAGGTGGTCGATTTGCCCAACTACATTGTCTCGGCGGTGCTCAATCTGGACGTGTTCAAGTAGCCTTGCGGCTTTGAATGATCGGCCGGTGGTTGGACCAGCGGGCGGGGGCAACGGCTCCCGCCCGTTCGTCGTCTCGCGCCGGGCCTGGTTGCGATTGGGCTTTCTCGCCGGTGCCGCGGTCCTGTGCTCGGGGCACTCGCCGTACCGGCAATGGGTGCGCTATCGCCGGCAGCATCTGCTGATTCTGTCGGACAAGACCGACCCGCCGTCCTATCCGTTGAGCCTGGCGGTGGCCGAAACCTTGCTCACCCACTTGCCGGCCAGCCAGGCGCGCGCCAGCCGGGCGATTAACCTGGACCGGCTGGTCAGCCTGATCACCACCGGCCAGATGGACGTGGTGTTGATGCGCGCCTCGGATGCGGCGGCCTTGGCGGCCGGGGCACCGCCGTTGGCGGGCTACCACCCGGTCGTGCTTCGGGTTCTGGCGGTGTTCGGCGACCACTTGCTGGTCTGTCGCGCGGATTTTCCCGACCGCCACGCCTATCTGGTTGGCCAAACGATCGCCGAGAACCGGGCCGAGATTACTGACAAGATGCCCGGATTCGACGCCGTCGTGGCGATTCCGGATTCGCTCGCTTTTCATGACGGGGTCGGCGCCTATCGCCAGGGCCTGCCGCTCCCCGAGCCCCCCATCGAGGCCGACGCGGAAGTCCAGCCGGACGATGGCGGCCAATAGAAGCGGTTCGGTCGTTGTCGCTCTGGCGGTCGCCGCCACCGTGGCGGCCAATGCCGCGGCCCATGAAACCCTGAATGGCGCCGCCGCCGAGGATTACGTCGCAAGACTGAATCGGTTGGTGCCTGAATCGGACCGGAACCCGGGGCAGGATTTCGCCCTCGGCGCCATGGTTGCCGAGATCGTCGATCTGCTGAGTCAGGACCGGGCCGCCCATGCCGGGAACCATGGTATGCTCGCAACAGTAGTGATGAGCGAGCTTGAAAAGGCGGGCATCGCGCTGACCCTCGATCCCCTCACCCAACGCTATCGATCCTACTTGAGTCCGTTCGAGCGTTATCTGGATCGGGTGCCGGACGGCCCGGACGCCGCCGAGGCATGGTTCAACCTCATCGTCGGCCGATTCCGCGACAATGTGCTGGCCAATCCGTTCTCGATCGCCGGGCTGAGCTGGGACGAACTCGCCGGCGCGGCCGATGCCAGCCGCGATTTCCTGATCCGCTATCCCGATTACAGCGGCCCCGATTCGGGCGAGGAAATGGCGTTCATCGTCGCGATCACGGCTTATCGCGCCGTGCTTGGCGCGCCGGACACGGTGGCCGGCGATGGCTACAGGGCACGGGCGAGCGAATCGCTGGTGCGATTCGTGGCGCGTTACCCCGATAGCATCCGCGCCCCCGCCGCCCGCAATCTCCTGGGTGCCTTGGCCGAGCATTGACGGCCCGTGCCGTGCCGGAGGCCCTGGCGGCTGCTCCTCCGGTCGATTGATTCACGAATCCGTCAATTTCGGACTTGCCACGCACGCCATATCTGGTAGTGTCATATCTACTAACATCAAGATATTGACGTAATCCACAATTCATTATCCACAGTCTGTGGATAAGCGGGGCGTGGGGGGCAAAGCCCGAATGCCGAACGTGGTCCAGTTTGAGCACGGTGTGAAGGTCGAGACCGAGCCCGGTCGGGACCGCGATTTGACCACGTTCGGCCGGGCGGTCCTCGACCACTGTTATCTGCTGCGGGGCGAGAGCTATCAGGATCTTCTCGCCCGGGTCGCCACTGATTTCGCCGACGACGGCGCCCATACCCGGCGTCTCTACGACGCCATGAGCAAGCACTGGTTCATGCCGGCCATGACTGGCTAGCCGGTCCAACCCGGTTACCCGGCCGCGCCGCGGCGTGTGCTGGATGACGTCCCCCTTCCCCTGAATCCCTCCCACAGCGGGAAGGGGGATTTTTTTTCCCAATTTCGCCCTGGCGAGGGCGCGTCACGTGGCGGGGCCGCGCGATCGGATTATATGAGTCTGCCGGGCCGGACCGATCCGCGATCGCCCGAGGCCGTCCGGACTCCGGTCCCTCGTCGTGGCTAAGGACATCAAATTCCATGAGCGCAATCGAACAAGGTTCGGGTTCCGCACAGGGCGCGGTGGGCACGCAATATCAGGTCTGTTTGCATATCGACGATGCGGGGCGCGCCGAACAGGTCGGGGCTGTTCTGGAACGATTCGGATATGCCGTGGACTGGGCCGACGAGCCCGGCACGCTCACGGCGGCCGGAGCCGGGCCGGACAGGGCTGCGGAGATCGTGGATATCGCCGAACACGCGGCCATCGCTCGAGTCGTCGAGTCCCTGAATCGCTTGGCGCAAGGCGGCGGCGTCGCCACGCCGACCATCGTCGTTGGTGACATCGACGACCTGGAGCTGCGCCTCGCGGCGCTGCGATCGGCGGCGGCGTATCTGCGCCGGCCGCTGAAATCCGTCGCCCTGATCGATATGCTGGACCGAATCACGGCCCCCGAGGCGGTTCAGCCGCGGCGCGTGCTCATTGTCGACGATTCGGGCATCACGTCCAAAATTCACGCCAAATTTCTGCGCCAAGCCGACCTCGAGGTCGAGGTCGTCAACGATCCGCTCGCGGCCATGGGACCGTTGGCATCTTTCGAACCCGACTTGATTCTCATGGACCTGGAAATGCCCGATTGCAGCGGCACCGAACTTGCCGGATTGATCCGTCAGCAGCCCGAATATGACGGCATTCCAATCATCTTCTTGTCGGGAGAGGGCGATCTGGGCCGCCAGTTCGACGCCATGCGATTTGGTGGCGAGGATTTTCTCACCAAGCCCATCAAGGAGGCTCAGCTGGTTCGGGCCGTGACCGCGCATGTGCGGCGCTCTCGAATCCTGCGCCGGCGCTTGGACGGCGATGCAAGCACTGGTGGTGGCGATCGCGGGGTCTCGATCCGAAGCTGAGTCCCCTTACGAAGGGAGCGCGACTCAACGACTTGGCGCGCGGCGTCGCCGGCTCAGCGCGCGTCCCGCCAGGGCCGGCTCAGCCGCATGGCGCAGTTGATCAGCCCGACATGGGAGTAGGTCTGGGGAAAGTTCCCCCACAATTCGCCGGTCCCGGTGTTGATGTCCTCGGACAACAGTCCCAGGTGGTTGCGGCTGGCGAGCATGCCTTCCAGCAGCTCGCGCGCCTCCTCGCGCCGGCCCAGGGCATGGAGCGCGTTGATGTACCAAAATGAGCAGACGATGAACGCGTTCTCGGGCAGTCCGAAATCGTCCGCGACCACGTAGCGAAACATGTGGGGGCCGCGCCTGAGGTGCTTTTCGATCGCCGCCACCGTCGAGGCGAACCGCGGATCGTCGGCGGCGAGGAATCCGATTTCCTCGAGCAGCAACAGATTGGCGTCCAGTTCGTTGCCTTCGAAGCTGCCGGTGAAACAGCCCAGGTCCGCGTTCCAGGCCCGAGCGCAGATGGTGTCGTGAATCTCATCGGCCCGCTTGCGCCAATAACGGGACCGCTCACCCAACATCAGATGAGCCGCGATGTTGGCCAGGCGGTCGCAGGCCGCCCAGCACATCAGGCTCGACGAGGTATGGACGCGTTGGTTGTTGCGCAGCTCCCACATCCCGGCGTCCGGCACCGCGTGCAGGCGGAACGCGCGCTCGCCGAGATGCTCGAGCCGGTGAAAGTCGTCGATACCGCCTTGACGGAGCAGCCGGGTGTCGAAAAACGCCTGGGTCGAGGCAAGGATCACATGGCCATAGCCGTCGTGCTGGTCCTGTTCATAGGCGAGATTGCCCGAGCGCACCGGCCCCATGCCTCGATAGCCGGGCAGGCTGTCGACGGTACGCTCCGGCAGTTCCGATTCGAGCGCCAGGCCGTAGACCGGCTGCAGGTCCTGCTCCGGATTGGTGCCGACCAGATCGTCGATATAGAGCAGATAGTCCTCCATGGTCTGATGGGCGCCGATCTGGTTGAGCGCCTGAACCACGAAATAGGCGTCGCGCAGCCAGCAGAACCGGTAGTCCCAGTTGCGGACCGTGTTCGCCGCTTCCGGGATCGATGTGGTCAGCGCCGCGACCAGGCCGCCGGTCGGCTCGTAGGAGCAGAGCTTGAGGGTGATCGCCGAACGGATCACCGGCTCCTGCCATTCCAGCGGGATGTTCAGGGCGCGTACCCAGGTCCGCCAGTAGGTCAGGGTTTCCTCGAAGAAATGGCGCCCGGTCTCGTCGACCGGTCCATCGAGGGGCTCGTCGGGACCCAGATACAAGGTCATCCGGTCGTTGAGCAGGAATTTCTGTTCCTTCAGGATGTAGGGCAGCGGCGCGTCGGTGGTCAGGCGCAGGTTCAAGTCGCTGAAGGTGAACCGAATGTGGTTGCTGCCGTGGCTGACGTTGGGCGCGGTCGCACCATAGTCGAATGACGGACGCAGGCGGATGACGATGCTGGGCTTGCCCGCGATCGGCTCCAGGATGCGGGTGATGGTGGGCGGGCGAAAACGGCGGCCGAACATGGTGAAGCGCGGCGCGACATCGGTGATTTGAAGGCCGTTGCCCATGCTGTCGTAGAGCCGGGTGCGCAAAATGGCCGTGTTGGGGATATATTCCTGTTCCGACCAGGCAAGTCCGTCCGCCGGAACGATATCGAAGAATCCCTGCTCGCCGGATTGGTTCAGCAATCGGCAGAAGACGGGATCGCCGTCGAATGCCGGCAGGCACCACCAGACAATGCAGCCCTGGCGGTCGATGAGGGCGGCGTGATTGCAGTTGCCGACGACGCCGAGGTCTAGGCTGGGCATGGCATGATCCGGGCCAGCTTGCTCTCTGGGGGGAGGGGCGCCAAGGATCGGTGGCGCGAGGGAATGCAGGAAGGAACATGGTGTCCGACAGGCCGGGAAGTCAATCCGTAGATCGCGGGCCCGCGGCCCCGGTGGCGAGATGATCGACACTTATCGGATCGGCCTGCACTTGGCGCGGCTGGTCGAGGAAGGTCTGTCACCGCGGTCCCCTCGCTGGCCCGTGCCGCCGCCGACCGTGGTATCCGTCCACATCCCGAAAACCGCGGGCACGACCTTTCGCGTCTATCTGAGGCGTATCTATGGCCGCCGGCTCCATTGCGACTACGGCGCCGACAACCCGTTGACCAGCGCCTTCGTCCGGGATCATTTCTACCGCGCGGAAGCGGCGCAGGCCAAGAGCAGCTTCGACGAGGCTTCGCGATCGGGCGTGATCGGATGTATTCATGGCCATTTCCCGGCGGCGAAGTATTATCCGCTCCTGCCCGAGGCCAGCTATATCTGCTGGGTTCGCGATCCGGCCGAGCGAATCCTGTCGCAATACTACTATCAACGGCGTTCCTTGGATCCCGGGAACTGGATTAACAAGCTGGTCTACGACGGAGACATCGACCTCGCCGATTATGCGGCTTTGGAGGCCAACCGGAACCTGCAGGCGCGGCTGCTCGACGGCGTTCCCGACCGCGCCGTCCGATTCATCGGTATTTGCGATCGATTCGACCAAAGCCTGGTGGTCTTGAACCGCGCTCTGGGCCTTCCCGCGCCAGGCCGCGGACCGCGCATGCGCAAGGTCAACCGCCGGAAACCCGGGAACCTGTCCCCGGAACTGCGTGCCCGAATTATGGAACTGAACACGCGCGACGCGGAATTGTACCGCCGGGCCTGCGAGAGGCTCGATGCGTCCGTTCCATAGATGCCGTGGCGAACCGCGCCGCCAGTTCCAGCGCCCGGAGCGTTGTCCCTGATCGTGGTCGGGTTGGCGGGACTCGGGCCTGATTCGTCGCCGGAGCCACCGACAGGCGCGACGACCGCCCAATATCCTCGACCCGCCGCGTGGGCCAGGCGGAAAGGCCATCGCCTCGGGGTTGCGTCCCGGGCCGGAGGAACGCTAAGCATCGGGGTGATCAACCGAGGCAGCGGGGCGGGATGCGGCGGTGAGCGCCGGACGAGTTGCAAGGGCGCCGGTCGTGGTGCTGGGGGCGACCGGGCAGGTGGGCCGCGGTTTGTTGGCAGCGCTCGGGCCCAGAGGCTTGGGATTGTCGCGCGCCGAGGCCGACCTTACCGACGTCGGTCGAGTGATCACCACTCTCGACCGAATCGGGCCGGGCGCGGTGATCAACGCGGCCGCTTACACCGAGGTCGATCGTGCCGAACGCGAGGAGGGGCTTGCCAGCCAAATTAACGGCGTGGCGCCCGGGGTGGTGGCGCGATTTTGCGCCGAACGCGCCATTCCGATGGTCCACTTTTCCACCGACTACGTGTTTCCTGGGACCGGTCACGAGCCTTGGCGCGAGGACGATCCGACCGCGCCGCTCGGTGCCTATGGCCGCGGCAAGCTGATCGGTGAACAGTCGATCGCCGCCGTCGGCGGCCAATGGTTGATTTTTCGCACCTCCTGGGTCTACGACGCCAACGGCAGCAATTTCGTCACCACCATGCTCGGCCTCGGCCGTGACCGCGCCGCGATCGACGTGGTATCGGATCAGTGGGGCGCGCCGACCTATGCCCCCTCACTGGCCGGGGCGGTGGTGCGCGCCCTCGATCAGGCCCGTGGCGCCAGGGCGTTTCCGAGCGGCATCTACCATCTCTGTGGAGCGGGCGCCTGTTCGTGGCATGAATTCGCCGAGGAGATTTTCGCCCAGGCGCGGCGGCGCGGCGTCGATCTCCGGGTCAATGAATTGGTGCCGGTGGCAGCCGGCGCATTTGGTGCCTTGGCGCCGCGACCCCACAACTCACGCTTGTCGACCACGCGGGCGGCGGCGGTGTTCGGCTTGACTCTGCCGGCATGGACCGACGGTCTCGCCGAGTGCCTCGACGTCATGTTTGGTTCGCCGGAACATGAGAGCTTTTCCTCTTAGCCTACGATACTATATAATTCGATGAACCGGGCGGCGCTTGGCGTTGCTGGGGGGCGGTGCAAGGCCGCGCCGAATCGCGACTTGCATGTCAAAGGAACGCTGAAATGCGAGACGATCGTATCGAGCGTGAGACGGGGCCGTGGATCAACACACTGTGGCTTTTGTGCAACGAAGAAGGGGAATTGCCTTCGAAATCGGGAGCAATTCATTGATTTGTTTGACGACAAGACCGTTGATCGGGTACCAAAAAGTGGGTTGAGGGGCGCCAAGCGTGCCCGCAGAGCGTTGAGTATCGGCAAAACAAAAAATGCGAAGGTAGGGGTTGTCATGAGAAAGTTCCGTGTGGTTTGGGCGCTGGGTCTTTCGGCATTCTTTGTCGCCCCGGCATTGGCGTCAGAACAGGCCGAGGAGACCAGTGGACAGGCAGCGACGGCGGCGGTCGGGGCGCCTGCCGTGAGCGCCGCGGCCTCGGCGACCTCCGGGCAGGTGTCGGGCCGTGTTAGCAGCGCCGCCGGCGGCGGCGGCGCCGGTGGTGGTGTTGGCGGCGGTGGTGCCGGCGCGGGCGAGCAGGGCTACCTCGGCAGCAAATCGTTGTTCGCGGCCGAGGGTCAGAGCTTCGGCGAAGGCATGTCGGCCGGCGGCATGGAAGGCAAGCTCGGTGTCTGGATCAACGGATCCTGGACGGATCTGGAGGATGATCTGGCCTCGACCGCGTATGACGGCGACCTTTATGTCGTGGCCGGCGGCGCCGACTACAAATTTAGCGATCGGATGCTTCTCGGTCTGTTCCTCGGTTACTCCAACTTTGATTCGACCACCGTGTTCAATGCCGGCACTTTCGATATGGACGGCATCTCGGTCGGGCCTTACGCGGGTTTCGTCATCAACCGCTACTTTACTGTCGATATGTCCGTCAGTTACAGCACCGCCAACGCCGATGTGACCCGGACCAACGTGGCCGGCGCGATCGTGACCGGTGATACCGACATCGCCGGGTGGAGCGGTTCGGCCGGTGTGAGCGGCTACTACCAGATCAACAAGATCACTCTGGGTGGCCGGGTCAGTTACATGTACCTGAAAAGCGCGGTCGACGACTTTACCGAAAGCGATCTCACCGCCAATCCGGAGAAGGACATCAATCTCGGCCGGATCAGCGCGGGCGCCCAGGTCGGTCTCGCCCTGGGCCGGGTGGAGCCGTATCTGTCCACCACCTACCAGTACGACCACGTGATCACCAAGATCTCGGTCGGCGCTGGTCAAGCTCAGCCGTCCAATGACCAGAGCGGTGTCGATGTCGGCGGTGGCGTGCGGTTCTCGCTCAGCGACCGGGTGACCGGCGACATTTCCGGATCGACCCATTTGGGGCGCGACAATTTCGACGCCACCACGGTATCGGGGTTCCTGAGAATCCAATTCTAACGCGTGGCAACCCAAAACCCTGATGGGGTCCGGCGGAAACGCCGGACCCCTTTTCTTTGTCTGTGCGTGATATTGGCCGTGACCGGATGTCAGGGTCTCTCGCTGTTCGACGACCCGCGCTCCGTGGCGCGCGGAATTGCCGCCGAGCACGGCTTTCAGGCCCGCTATCTCCAGGCCGGACAGTTTACGCTGCTGTCCTTCTTTCGGGCCGGCGGCGACGGCGGATCATCGCCGCTGGTGGTCTACATCGGTGGCGACGGCGACGCCTGGAAGAACAGATTTGTGCTGGCGCGAGACCCGACGCCGCGGGATCCGCAGACCCTCAAGCTCGCCGTCCAGGAACCGGCCCCAAATGTGGTTTTTTTGGCCCGGCCTTGCCAGTACACGACGCCGGCGACCGCGCGCGGGTGCCATCCGCGCTACTGGGCCCATGGTCGTTATGCGGAGGAGGTGATCGAGGCCATAAGCCTTGCGATCGATCGCTACAAGGCAATGGTGGGCGCTGGCGAAGTGGAATTGGTGGGCTTTTCCGGAGGCGGGACGGTGGCGGCGCTGATCGCGGCGCGGCGCCCCGATATCGTCGGCCTGACCACGGTCGCGAGCAATCTCGACCATGCCGCCTGGACCGCGCACCACGATTTGACACCACTGCGGGGGTCGCTCAATCCCGCTGATTTCGCCCACCAACTGGAGGCGGTCCCGCAAGTTCACCTTGCCGGCGAGGATGACGACGTGGTTCCGCCGGCGATCATCGAATCCTATATCGGTCGCATGGCCGATCACTCCCGCACCCGGCTGATCGTGATGTCCGATTTCGGACATGACTGCTGCTGGTCTCGGCTGTGGCGACAATTGCGGGCCCATTACGGTTTCGATTCATGAGGCGGAATCTTCACGCGATTCTTGGCCCGGCGGCGCCCCGTTGACCGGAGCAGATGACCCGGCGGGCGCCGCGGCTCCCGGCCGGACCGGCCGCTTTGGCGAGGCCGCCTGGTACGGTTTGGCTCTGGCGCTGGTCGCCGCCTTCGTCAACACGTTCGAGATCTGGATTTGGCTACAGCGGCAATTGCCGCCTTGGGCGCTGACCGGAGTGCCGTTCGCGTTGACGGCGCCGTTGATCGCCTGGGTCGGCTGGCGGCTCCGGGCGCATGCGGTGCTGGCCCGATCCTGGCCCTGGTTTGCGGCGGCCGCGGCCGCGGCCGCTGTAGCGTTTGCGATCACGGATCCCGCCTTTCCGGCCAAGCGCGCGCATATCCCCGAATACATGCTCCTTGCCCTGGTCCTACGGCGCGGCTTGGCCTATCACCACGCCGGAGCTTATCTTTCGGTCATGTCAGGCATCGCCGCCGCGGTCCTGGGGGTTCATGACGAATTGCTTCAGGGATTGCATCCGACCCGTTATTTCGGGCTGGCCGATATCGTGGTGAACGCGATCTCGGCCGGCGCCGGCGCCTGTCTGGGCCACGGTTTGGCGACCGCAGCCGATGGCGACGCGCGGCCCAGGTCGGCGATTGGGGGCGTCGGCGTCCCGGGCTGGGCGGTGGCGGCCGCGGCGATCGCCGGGCTGGCGCTGCTGGTGTTGGTGCTGCTGCGCATGCCGGGCCAGCCGATGCCACCTTGGGCGGCCTTGCCGGTGTTGGCGGCCGTGGCTTGCTGGTTGCTACTCGAGGCCGGACGCGGTCGCGCGCCGGGCGCCGGGCGGGCGGTAACGATCGTGGTCTGGCTGTCCGCGGCCGCGATCCTGGAACCCATGATCGCCAATGTCACCACGCTCGATTTTCGCTAGCCTTGCCGGTCTGGCGGTGCTCGCCGCGGCCGGATTCACCCTGATTCAACCGACGGTGCCCGCGCGTCTCAACGTGATCATCCTCACCGTCGAAAGTGCCCGCGCGGATGCGCTGTCGGCGGAGACCACTCCCGAACTTTGGCGAATCGCCCGATCCGGCACCCGATTCGCCGAGCATCGGGCGGTATCGGCCTGGACCGCGTCCAACATCGTGTCCCTGCTGACCGGACTTTCGCCGGTGGAACATGGGGTTCATACCCGCGGCCAAAGTGTCGCGGAGGGTTGGCCGACGCCGCTGGAAGCATTGGCCCGTGATGGCTGGCTGGTGGCGGGACTGCAGCCGTTCATGCAGATCGACGTGTTCGACGCCATGGGCCTTTCGGTCGAGGCCGGCGCCGAGCCGCTCTATTGGCTGGCCCAGCGCGCCTGGCGGCAGGAGCCGTTCGTCCTTTGGTATCACTATCTGCACACCCACCTGCCCTATCGCCCGGAGGCGGAGTTCATGCCGGCGTGGCAGGATGTTCTCGACCCGGATGATATGGCGGCACGGAGCCGGATCGAGGAGGTGATGCGTCAATCGGCGATTCCTTCCGGCACGGTGGCATTCGAGCAAAGCGACCGGCCCGCGGTGCGGCTCCTCTATGAGGCGGGATTCCGGGAATTCGACGCTTGGTTCGCCCGGTTCTGGGCGTTTCTGGAAGAGAGCGGGCTGCGGGGAAACACCATCGTCGTCCTGACCGCCGATCATGGCGAGGAACTGCTCGAGCGCGGCCTTCTCGGCCATGCCTCGACCACCCGCGCCGCTCATTTGTATGAGGAGGTGGTGCGGGTGCCGCTGATCGTGTGGTTGCCCCCGGGTGACGGTCGTCTGGCGTCGGGCGCCGTGGTCGCGTGGCCGAGCGATCATCTCGATGTCATGCCCAGCCTGCTGGCGCTCCTGGATCGAGCGGCGCCGCTGGTTTTGCGGGGCGCCGACCTGGCCGGCCTGGCGACCGCGAGGCCGTGGACGGCGACAACCAGCTCGGCCGGGTTCGCGGAAGCCGAGTCCGGCACGGTGGCCGCCTACGTTCATGCGCGCAAGCAAGGGCGGTGGAAGTTGCAAGTGACCATGAATGGTGCCGAGGTCTCGGGGCAAGTCTTGCACGATTTGGCCGCCGATCCCGGCGAGCGCCATGACCGGGCGGCCTCTGAGCCCGAGATCGCGGGGCGGTTGTTGGCCGGGATCGTGGGCGAGCTGGCCGCCGCGCGCCGGCCCCAGGAATCGACGCCGAGCGAGGCCCGCGACGGCCCGCCGCCCGCATGGATCTATCCGAGCCGGGGTGGCGCCTACGGCTATGACGATGCCGGTGGCAAGTTCTGGCTCGAATGGTCCGGCGCCGCCGGGGCGCGTTATGTCCTCCAATACCAGGTGGGGACGGCGCCCCTCGACATCGCCGGAGAGATCACCGTGACTGGCAGGCGCAAGGATTTCGGGCGCATCGAGCGCCGCTATTGGGATACCTGGATCGTGCCTTACAGCCCGTTTCGCGTCCGCGTCGGCTATGACGGCCCCGATCCTCGGTGGAGCGAATGGCTCGACCTCAGCGCCGAATAGCCGGCGCCCCGGTCAATCGGAGCCAAGATAGACATAGCGCACGGAGTTACGCTGGATATCCTTGATTCCAAATGCCAGGGCCGAGACCATAAGCGTATAGCCGAGCAACTCCAATCCTTCTTCCCAGGCCACCTGACCGGCTTGCGCGCCGAACCGCGCCACGACCGATCCCATCGTATTGTCGAATAAGATGGAGCCGAACTCGAATTGCCATTCCGCCGGAGCCTGCGACAGAATCAGGGTCAATCCGGACAAGACCAACATCGTGAACGCCGATTTGGATTTCTTCGGAAACAAGGTTAACGAGGACAGGTACATTGAGCCGAGCAGCGGCCCATGCGTGAACAAGGTGTATTGATTCCCGCTCAAGGTGTCGCCCAGAAGTTTGACTGCGATGCCACCCGCCCACACTTCGTGCAGCTGTGCCATCTCGTCCACCGCTAATATGAACAGGACGGCGGCGGCCAGATACCAGAATACCGGCACCCCGCGGCCGCGTTCGTAGGAGAAGATCATGGCGACCGCCAGAAGACTGCCCGAGAGAAGTTTCAGAACCGCATAGCCGGTTGGTATGTTGGCCTCGACACTGAGGTTGATAATTCTCAGGGTATGATTAACGGTTAGCGCCCTAATTTCCGGCAGTGTGCTGTACAGATAAGAAACGACGAACAGAAGATCAAACAGAATTAGCGCAACGAGCAGCACAGTGGCGCGTCCTTGGGTGATGTGCATCGGGATGTGTGCCACGCGATTCAAATGCCGCACTTCGATATTGCCGTCCTTGGTTGTTTCCGGTTGATGCATTGGCATTCGATGTGGACGGTCAATGTTCAAGATTGTCGGGCTTGGCGGCGGCAACGACGCGGGCTCTCAAATCAGAATCGACCGGCATGATCCGTTCGAGCCCATTGGCCAGGGCATGATTCATGCGGGCAAGGCCGTTTTCGGCCTGATCGGGATTATTAAGCATCACGATACCCGAAAACCACAGACCTACGGGATCAGTCCTGTCTCGGGCCAACAATTGATTTACGATGACGCGCATGGCGCCATCGTCTTCGTCGAGGAGGCGCCAAGACAGATAGGGAACGGCCATATCGTTGCGACCGGGGGCGCGATCGAGGAATATCTCCAGCCGCCGTCCCCAATCGGCAAGATGGGAGTCGATGACCGGCAGGAGCCTCGGATGTCGCAAGGTGAAGGCGAGCTCCGAGCGAACAATCAGACCGACGCTTTCAAGGCGCAGACTGTGAGGCGCGTCGTCATATCGCCGGCCCGCACAGAAGTAGTTTTGAAGACGCGCAAGATCCTGGTCGAGGATCGGATCCTCCCGTTCGATCTTGCCGGCGAGATCGAACATAAAGCTTCGGTGGAGGGTGGCGAGATGAATGCCACCGCGCCCGGCATCATTGAGAAAGCTGTCACAATCGGCGAGAGATTTTGCCGAAAGTGGTTCGGTGTCGCGATTCTGTTGCGCGGCGCGAGACATGGTCTGGCCCACTTTGAGCCCGACCGCGGCGGTCGCAGCCTGACTCGTCGCCAATGCCAGAGCCAGGCCGGTGAGCACAACACGGCCGGTCCGCCGAAGCTGATTCGATCGCCGGGGGCGGGCCATCGTGGCAAAGGCGAACGCCATATATGGCACGCTGCCGGGAAGCTGAAACCACATAGAAAGCAGGCCCGCGATCAAGGCTGCCAAGGTCCCTGCTTCGGCGATCCTGTGCTTGCTACAGAACAAGGGCAGGGCGACCGGGATGGCCCAGGCCAGCAACAACCCGAGCACCCCGACAGACAGCAATGCCTCGGAAAGAAAATTATGGCTATGAAAATGAATGGTGTTTCTGACGGCATCCCAGTTGGCTTCCCTGCCCGAATGTCCCAGGAAGTCGAGCGACTCGACCGGCAAATACGCTACCAGCCGATCGCCATGATGGCCCCAGCCGGTGCCCGCGCCCAAGATTGCCGGATCACTTCTGACTGCCGCCCTGGTGACTTGCCAGTGCATCGCCCGCGACCCCAGCGACGAATCGGGATCATTGCTTCCGCCAAGAATTACCAAGGTTGCCACGAGAGGCGGGACGAACACGACGCTCGCGGCGGCGACGGCCCGGGCAACGACCGGGCTTCGCTGCAACCGCCAAAGTGTCGGATATGCTATCGGGACGACAACAATTGTCAGTGCAATCGCCGCACGATTTCCGGACAGCAATATAACCGCCAACCCGAAAACCGCGAGGGCACCTTTATGGAGCCGTGTGCGCGGGCGCAACCAGCCGATCACGATCAAAACGATGAACACGCCGTAATAGGCGAGATAGTCGTAATGCAGGAACGGTGCCCATTGCCACCGGGATTCTGTGTGGACGGTTAATCCGGCGGCCAAGGTCACCGCGACCAACGCGATCCAGGCGAGCCGTTTCCGTAACACCGGGTAGCGCCCTATGATCAGTCCACCCGCGCACAAAATCGGGAAATCCAGGGACCAAGCGATTCCCTTGCCATGTTCGGGGCTGCCGAACCAGGACAGCCATGGCACATCCGCGACCGGCATTAACATCAGCCCAAGCAGGCCCAAGGCGCCCGGCAGAATCACGAAGGGATGACGAAGCGCGGCGCCGGTGCCGGGAAGGGAACCGGCCAGGGCCAGGGCCAGCCCCAGTGCCATCAGCGCGGCCACGGCGTGGAGCGCCGCCGTCACCGGTTCCGATTGGTACCAAAGGCCGGTGCTGAACGGCGGCAGGGCGAAAAACAGGATCACCAGGGATGCGCCACCGGCGCCACCGATCACGCCAATCGCGGCCCGGCGCAGCCGCGCGCTGCCCGAGCGGGGGCGGCGCCCTTCGGTCACGACTGGCGCGCGCCTTCCGGCGCCCCGCCGACCACGGCCGCGCGCGACCGAAACAGGCGCTGCCACATCAGCCGCGGAACCAGCACCGCGAACCGGAGCGTGACCAGGCCGGCGACCAGTGCCATGAAGCTTGATGGATAATAGGTCGTGAAGTGCTTGCGCAAGAATCGGATCAGGGATCGATGCTTGTGATATTCGACTCTCATGGGTGCATGTGCGCTACACACGCCATGCGTGTGTTCCGCCACGGCCTCGGGCACGAACAGAATCTGCCATTCCGCGGCATTGAACCTCAGGCACCAGTCCAAATCCTCGAAATGCAGAAAATACTCGCTGTCCATGGTGCCGACGGCGCTGATGGCGTCCCGTTTGACCATCATACAGGCGCCCGACACGGCCTGGACCGTCACCGGACGATCGGGCAGGGGCTCCCGGTCGAGGTTGAAACTCCGAAACCGCGGGTGACGCGGCATCAATCGGTGCAATTGGAGCACGGCGCAAAAAATCTGCCAGGGGTTGGGAACATCGCGCCGGGCACCCCGCTGCTCGCTGCCGTCCGGATTGATCAGTCGCGCGCCGACCATGCCGATCGACTCGGCGCTGTGCAACGCGGCCAAGAGGTGGCTCAGCGCCTCGGGCAGAAGCCGGCAGTCCGGGTTCATGAACAGGATTTGCCTGCCTCGAGCATTTTGCATCCCTAAGTTGCAAGCACGGGCAAATCCGATGTTTTCGTCGAGGGCGATCACCCGGAGCGTCGCGGAGTCTTCCCACACCTCGTCCAATCGGTCGAGGCTATGGTCATGGGAATCGTTGTCGACCACGATGATCTCGCAGCGGTTGCCAGCCTGGGCCTTGACGCTATCGACCGCCGCGCGCAAATAATCACCGGCGTTGAAATTGACGATCACGACCGAAATCAGGCCGTGCTCGCGCTCGGCGCGGCGCGGTTCCCGTTTTCGATTTGCCCGGGTCCGGCCCGGGCGCGCGCGCGCGCTCTGCGGGTTATGGAGATCGGAGGATACAGCCACCAATGGCCTTCGCTCGGGCAATCGTTGGAACGGGTTCGACCATGACCGGCCGAGCGCCGATTCGGGCGTCGGACTGCCAATACGATCCGAAAATATGGTATCACCCGGCGTGCGCGAACACCAATCCCTCCCGGTAGCCGGCCGGTTCCCATGACCATCGCCTCGACGCGCCGATCGCACCTGAGCGACTTCATCGCACTGTCGCTGCTGGCAATACGGGCGCGCTATACCTTGTCGAAACCGGCGCGGGTGCTGTTTTTGCTTGGCGCCATGTTCGATCCGTTCGTCTATGCGGGCGTGATCTATTTCGTGGTCGAGCGGGTGTTCGGGTTGAGCGGATTCGATCGATTCCAGTTCCTTCTGATCGGGATCATCTCGTTTCGGTGGACGCTGAGCTGTCTGCTGGATGCGGTAAATTTGGCCGAGTTGGAGCGGCGCATGGCCGAAGCGGGCCGGGCGCGCCTGGTCGCGGCGCTGGTGGTGATGGCGCCGCCGAGCGCGGTGATGCTCCTGTCGCTGGCGGCGGCATTGGTCTTTTCCCTGATTGTCGATGCGCCGGACCAAAGCTTTCGCGCTCTCGGTTGGTTGGCCCCGGTCATCCTGGTCCAGGGGGCTTGGAATCTGGCTCTGGTCTTGGTGGTCGATCGCCTCAGCGCCCGCTTTCGAATCGCCAGCGAAGCGCCATTGGTGATTTTGGCCGGGTTGATGTGGATGCTGTCGCCGGTGATGTACAAGTTCGGCGATATCCCGCCCAGCGTCAGCGCTCTGTTCACCACCTTCAACCCTGCATCCCACGTGCTGGCAGCCTATTATCGGGCCTACTGGTACGGCCTGCCGATTGGGCTCAACGTGCTGCCGGCGGCGATCGTCGTCAGCCTCGCGATCGTCGCCTGGCTGGGCACCCGGCCCGATCGGTTCGCGTCGTCGGCGGGCGCCGAAGTGGCCCAGTCGGAGGATGAGTCGCCACATCTGGTCATCGCCACCGATGGTCGCGAAACCGCTACGGCGACGAGTTCCGTCGCATCGTATGCCGGCGCAACGCCGTTTCGCCAGTGGACCGGGACTCTCAAGGCCTTCACCGGCAGGGACATGGCCGCCCTGATCGGACGGACCTGGCCCCGGTCCGGCACCGATCTCGAC
>CAJWQN010000017.1 GCA_913045505.1 uncultured Rhodospirillaceae bacterium
CTTGAACATCTGGAGCATGCGCTGGGTCACGATGAAGCCGCCGAAGATGTTGACCGAGGCCAGCAACACCGCCAGGAATCCCAACAGCTTCGAGAAGCTCATGGCGCCCGCGCCATCGCCGTCGCCGACCGACAGCGCCTCGACCCCGACCGCGATCAGCGCGCCGACCACGATGATGCCCGAGATCGCGTTGGTCACCGACATCAGCGGCGTGTGCAGCGCCGGGGTCACGCTCCAGACCACGTAGTAGCCCACGAACACCGCGAGCACGAAAATGGTGAAATCGACGATGAACGGGTCGGTCATGAGGCGTCTCCGTCCTTGAGGGCGGGATGAACGATGGCGGAGTCCCGGGTCAGCAAGGCGCCGACGACGATCTCGTCGTCCCAGTCGATCGCCAACTGGCCCGATTCGGCATCGATCATCGGGGTCAGGAAGTTGAGCAGATTGCGGGCATACATGGCGGTCGCGTCGACCGGCACCCGGCCCGGCATGTTGGCATGGCCGATCAAGGTGACGCCGTGCTTGACCACGATCTTGTCGAATTCGCTCAAGGGGCAGTTGCCGCCGGTCTCGACCGCCAGATCGACGATCACCGAGCCGGGTTTCATGTCCCGGACCATTGCCTCGCTGATCAGTTCCGGCGCCGGCCGGCCCGGGATCAGGGCGGTGCAGATGGCGATATCCTGGGTTTTCAGGGTCTCGTGAATGAGGTCGCGCTGTTTCTGTTGATAGGCGGCGCTCATTTCCTTGGCGTAGCCGCCCGAGGTTTCGGCGTCCTCGGCTTCGTCGTCGGCGACCTCGATGAAGCGGGCGCCCAGACTTTGGACCTGCTCCTTGACCACCGGGCGGACGTCGAAGGCCGAAACCACGGCGCCCAGCCGGCGGGCGGTGGCGATCGCCTGGAGCCCGGCGACGCCGGCGCCGAGAACCAGCACCTTGGCCGGGGCGATGGTGCCGGCGGCGGTCATCATCATCGGCAGCGCCTTGCCGAAGGCTTCGGCCGCATCGATCACCGCCTTGTAGCCGGCCAGACTGCTTTGTGACGACAGCACGTCCATGCCCTGCGCCCGGCTGATTCGCGGAATCAGCTCCATGGCAAAGGCACGGATTCCGGCCTCGGCATAGGCCGCGGCCTCGTCGCGGTGCTGCAACGGCTGGAGCAGGCCGACCAACAGCGCGCCGTTCGGAATCATGGCGACTTCCTCGGCGGTCGGCCGGAGTACCTTGAGCACGATGTCGGCGCCCTCATAGGCCGCCTTGGCCGACTCGGCGATGGCCGCCCCGACCTCGGCAAAGGCAGAATCAGTGATCGCCGCGTCAATACCGGCGTCGGCCTCGACACAGACCTCCACGCCCATCCCGACCAGCTTCTTGACCGTATCCGGCGACGCCGCGAGGCGCGTCTCGCCGTCGCGTATTTCCTTCGGAACCGCGATTTTCATGCTTGCTTCCCACGTCGAACCCAGTCGCCCCGGCGCGTGCCCCACGCCCTCATGGCCCCTTCATCGGCCCTCTTTTACCGGCCCCAGCCAGGAAAGCCAGTCAAACCGTTCGGTGGATATCAGTCATCCAGGCCCGGCGGCACCCGCCGGTGCCAATCGGTGGCCTGCTGGTAGGCCCAGCCGATCCGAAGCGCCGTCGCCTCGTCATGGCCGCGGCAGGATATCTGCAGGGACAGGGGCAGACCGCCGGCGGTAAAACCGCACGGGAGCGCCAGGGCGCACCAGTCGAGAAAGTTGAGCGGTCGAGTAAAGCGCGCCGGGGTCGTGGTTTGATCGACCTCGGCCACCGGCAACGCCGGTGTCACCGTTGTTGGGGTGAGCCAAGCGTCGAACCCGTCCAGAGCCAACAGCGCGTTGCGCTTGTGCGCCTCACGGTCGCGCAACAGACGCAGATAATCGCTCGCGGTCATGTCGCGGCCAAGCTGAATTCGGGGGCGGACATCGTCATCGAGAGGCAGGTCAGGATCGTCGACCAACGCGCCGACGATAGGGTAGCTCTCGGCGCCGATCAGCCGGCCGACCATGGCGCCATAGGCCTCGGTGGATTGGGGCAGCGCCAGAGTCTCGACGCGGGCACCGAGATCGGCGAGCTGGTCCACCGCCGCGTCGTAGGCCGCCAGCAACTCGGCATCCACACCGGCGCGTTCGGAATCGGCCATGGTGCCAAGGCGAAGCCCCGCTATCCCCCGCCGCAGCGCCGGCAGCGGATCGTCGGGCGCGTGGCGCAAGGTCAGCGGATCATTGGCGTCGGGCCCCTGAAGCAGGCAATACAATTGGGCCGCGTCCTCGACGTCGCGGGCGATCGGGCCCGGCGTGTCCATGGTCGGGGCCAGGGGCAGGACGCCGTGGACACTGACCCGGCCGATGGTGGTCTTGAGGCCGGTAAGCCCGCACCAGGCCGAGGGCACGCGTACCGAGCCGCCGGTATCGGAGCCGATCGCCCAGGGCGCGAGCCGGGCCGCGGTGGCGACGCCGGAGCCACTGCTCGAGCCGCCGGGAGTCCGATGAACCTCCAGATCCCACGGGTTCCACGGCGTGCCCAGATGGCGGTTGGTTCCCCAACCGCCCATGGCGAACTCGACCGTGTGGGTCTTGCCAATGACGATCATGCCGGCCGCGATCAGCCGCCGAGCCAGGGTCGCGGTCACTTCCGAAATCCGGCCCGCCCAATGCTGGCTGCCGCCCATGGTGACCCGGCCTTCGACCTCGACGATGTCCTTGAGCGCGATCGGGACGCCGTGCCAAGGGCCGACCGCATGGCCGGCGCCGATCGCCTTGTGCGCCGCCTCGGCCGCCTGGCGGGCGTCGTTCTCCCAGACGGACACGAACGCCCCCAGCTTGGGCTCCAGCCCGTCGATCCGCGCCAGCAGGGCATCGACCAGATCCACCGGGCTCAGCCGGCCGGCATGGATTTCAGCCGCCGCCGCGCCGGCGGTCAGAAACGCGGGATTCGAATCGGTCACGGCCGCCCCTCCGTCTGGCACGGATGAAATCTGTCACGGACCGGTGCCTCGAACAAGGCGGTTCCGGCAATGACAGGCCATGATCATTTGACAAAACAGTCAGGCTCCCGGCTACATCGAACGGCATCAACACCGCGCAACCACAGGCGAAGGAGGCCGCCAATGCCGATCGGCACCACATATCTGTTCACGGCCAGCATGGACGTGGCGCCCGAGAGGGAAGCGCTGTTCAACGAGGTCTACGAGACCGAGCATGTGCCCAACCTGTTGGCCGTGCCCGGAGTCATCGCGGCCACCCGGCTCAAGGCCGAGCCCTTGACCATAAGCATCGGCGGCGCGCGGCGGACCATCGACGCCTCGGACGAGCCCACCTATACCGCGATCTACGAAATCGAAAGCCCGGAGGTGCTCATCAGTCGTGAATGGGCCGAGGCGGGCGAGGCCGGGCGCTGGCCGACCGAGGTCCGCCCCCACACCCACAACCGCCGCCACACCCTGCACAAGGTCGTCTCGGCGGGCGGGCGCTAAACCGAACCTTCAGTCCCGGCGAGGTCTCCGGCCAGCGCCTCCAACCGGTATTGCTGGGCGCGAGGCACCAGCAAGAACTTGGCCAAGAACCGCATCGCCTCGTCCGGGTGGTCCTCGAGGATCGGATTCAGCGTCAGCATGATCCGACCGGCGGTGGTCTCGCCCCAAAACCAGTCGGCGGCGGCGACGGCGGTGGCGTCGCCCGGCTGGGCCAGCGCCGCCTCCAGATAGAACGCCTTGATATCCTCGAGCACCAGCTTCATGAGTTCGGCCGAAGACACATCTTCACGAGGGCGGGACGGCGAGGTTTGATCCAGGAACCCGGCCATGAAACGCGCCCCGGCATCGATATCGACGCGGCTTGCCCCGACCGTGGTGCGCCCGCGCGCCTCCAGCCAAAGATCATGCCAGGGGCCGAGCTGCTCGACCTCACGGAGCAGGAGAGATACCAGGTCATCATCATCCGTGGCGGGGGCCGGGAAGCTGACCGGGCAGGCCCAGCCCTCGATGATGCCGGCGTCGGGAGCTTCATCGGGGAAATCGACCAGGACCGGTCCCGATTCGGCCTCGAGCAGGGCCAGCGCCGCACCCAGCACCCGGTGCTGAAACTCGGGCGCATCCGGCGCCCCGAGCGGCCGGCCGAGTTCGAAAGGCACCCACAACGCCCGCGGCGGTCGCATGGTCTCGGTGTGCTCGCGAATCAGGCTCACCTGCG
Organism: uncultured Rhodospirillaceae bacterium; assembly: GCA_913045505.1. Classification (GTDB taxonomy): domain Bacteria; phylum Pseudomonadota; class Alphaproteobacteria; order UBA7887; family UBA7887; genus CAJWQN01. The sequence continues at coordinate 4,212 of CAJWQN010000017.1, forward strand.
TCGTCGGCACGCCATCGTGTTCCAGATAATGAGCAAGCCCGCCAACGGCGCGCGTGCAGTTGGGTCAGACTGGAACCAGGAACGCGGCGTCGACCCGGTCCTGTTTCAACAGCCCGGCCAGTTGGTGGGCCGTTGACTCCATGGCCTCGGGCTCGGTCGCGCCCATGAACGAATAATGATAGGCGGCCACCGAGCCGATCTTGCCCGCCGCCGCCATTTCGCGCAGGCGATCGAGCGGAAACATCACGTTCCAGTCCTGTTGGAAGCCGACCCGGTCGAAATTGGTGGAGACGTGGCTCATGATCAAGTCGCCGGCCGCGATGTCGCCCGGAATCACGCGATAATCGACCGCCCCGATCGCGAACTCTCGATCGCCCCGGCGTTGCAGGCCGGCGGTCGAGATCAGGGCCACCCGGCGCTCGGCCAGCGCCGGCCCCGTCGCCCATGGCGCACCATCGAGGCGCTGGCACGGTAAACCGGCCAAATGCGAGCGCATGGGCTCGGCGAAGTCGGTCAAGCGGGCCATGTCCTGCTCCGTGATCCAGATGCCTGGAACGGCCCTTCGACCCGATGGGGCGTGATCGTGCAAGCGGCTCGGGCAATCCTTGCCGAGCCGAACGCGGCCGAGCCGGCGGCCAGGCCGGCCCGAAGTTGACGGCGGGTGACTTTGGGTCGGCGGCGATCCTCCATCACGCGTTCCGCCTCACTCGATGCCGTTGGACGTGGACCCGAATCTCGGGCCATCAGCGCCGGCTGTCAATCGCGCCACCTCCCACAGGGCCGAGAAAAATCCTCGATCACGCAATTGTTATCGAGCCTGTGAACCGGTTCACAGCCGAGATCGGTAGGGCCGGATACAACTGCGCTCAACACCGAACACACAAACCCAGACCTTCAAGGAGACCACTGATGAAAACCCTCAACATTCTCGCCCCCGTCGTCGTCGCCGCCAGCCTGCTGGCCGGTGCCAACGCCGCCTACGCCCTGGCCGGCAACCCACAGAACTGGTATGCCACCACGGTCCAGATCGAGCAGGCGGTCGCCGCCGCCAAGGCCCGCGCCAACGCGGTCGCGACCAAGGATGCCGGAACCGCGACCAAGACCCAGTAGTCCACCGGCGGTGACACCGACGCGGGGCGAATCCGTCGCCCCGCGTCAACCGCCGCCTGATAGGGGTCATGAGATATAGCCTTCCACCGCGGCCCGGACTTGTGCTAACACCATCTGATCATCACAAAATCGAGCGAGAGTTTCGATGCCAACAGGTACGGTCAAGTGGTTCAACGCGACCAAGGGCTTCGGTTTCATCGAGCCGGAGGATGGTTCGGCGGATGTTTTCGTCCATATCTCGGCGGTCGAGCAGGCAGGGTTCAACACGCTGAACGAGGGGCAGCGCATCAAGTTCGACATCGCCCCCGGCAAGGGCGGCAAGAGCGCGGCCGCGAATCTGTCAGCGCCCGACTGATTTCCGGCCGCCGGCGGCCGGAGTCTCGCCCCGTCCGCCGCGAGGGTCCTGAGCGGCGGCACCCTGCGGCGGTTCGATAGGGCCGAAGCGCATCCGCGTGCCCCAGCGGTGGGGCCGCACGCGCGCCGTTATCGCCCCGGCGGATAGCAGGGTTCGGCATTTCCGGCGCGGCGCCGGGACGCGCCCGCCCCGACAACGTTGACTCCGATCGCGGTCGCGGGCGATATCGCCTCCTCGCTCCTCACCGGGACCACCCATGACCGAGAGCTTTACCAGCACCCGCGCCGACCTTCTGGCCGCGCTCGACGGATTCCGCGTCGTCATCGACGAGGCGCGCGCACGCGCCGATCTGATCCTGGACCGGCCACCGCTCAACGTGATCACCATGGTCCAGCGCGCCCAGATGGCGGCGGTGATCGAGGAGCTGGACCGGCGCCAGGCGATTCGCGTCATCGTGCTCCGGGGCGCGGGTGAGAATTTCTCCAGTGGCGGCGATATCCCCGGCTTCATGGATCAGACCCCGGAGACCCTGTCCAAACTGGCCTGGAACGTGGCCGCTCTCGAGCGCTGCGCCAAGCCGGTGATCGCGGCGATCCGGGGCTATTGCTTCGGCGTCGGGTTCGAGCTCTGCCTAGCTTGCGATTTCCGAATCCTCGGCCAAAGCGCCCAACTCGGCCTGCCCGAAATGCGCATCGGCATGATCCCCGGCTCCGGCGGCTCGGCGCGCCTGGTCAAGATGATCGGCATCGGCCGGGCCAAGGACATGGCCATGCGCTCGCGCCGGGTGCCCGCGGCCCAGGCCGTCGAATGGGGGCTGGCGCTGGAGGCGGTCGGGGACGACGAGCTCGACGCCGCCGTCGACGCCCTGGTCGGCGAATTGCTGAATTTTTCCCCGCTCGCCCAGCGCACCCTCAAATCCGTGCTCAACGGTGCCACCGATTCCCCCCTCCACGTCGCCATCGAAACGGAAGGCCAAGCCTTCGGCCGCCTGCGCGGCTCCGACGACTTCCGCGAAGGCGTCGCCTCCTTCAAGGACAAACGCCGGCCGAAATTCGAGGGCGCCTGATCGCCCCGGAGTCCGGGCATCCAGGGGCACGAAATCGGACGGTTCGGGAAGGATTTGTGGGACTCATCCGGCGGGCTGGAGCGCGGAGGCGCTGGCGGCGAGCGAGGAGGCCGTCGCGATCCGCCACCGCCGCGCCCGCTCACGAACTGTTGATCCGGGCTGTGAGGCAGGCCACAGCGCGGGCGCGGGCGCTCGGCCATTGTTCGCGGTGCCGGACTAACCCTCCGGAAGAGGCCGGCGCCGGGTTCGTGATCCACCCATCACAGGAGATTCGGCGCCGGCCTCGTCACCCTCGAAGGATGGCAGGTGGCGCCGGTATAGGGCGAGGTAGCCCAACAGCCAGGTGAAGCAGGTCAGCACGAACAGTTTGTTGACGAACCAGCTCGCGGTCCAGATGGTCCATTCCGGGCTGGGCAGGAACAGCGCGAACTTGGTGACGATGATGACGATCTCGACCGCCGAGATGGCGAGCGCGACGGCATAGGTAAAGCGGCGCCAGTGAAGCAGCGACCAGCCCAGCCACAGATGAATCAGCCACCAGAAATCCCACATGACGTGGCTCGCCACGGGCGCGCCCTCGGCCAGCGCATAGCCGATCGGGAACGCGAACTTGATGACCAGGGTCCAGGTCGCGAGCAGGAACAGGAAATGGGCGAAAAACCGGATCATCGGGTGCTTTCCCGCCCTAGCCCAGCCGGCGCGCGGCGTCGCGGGTGAAGTCAGCGATCGGGACCCCGTCCGGACAGGCGCCCAGGCAGGGCCGGTCGGCGCAGGCGAGGCAGGCCCGGGCGCCGGCGCCGAGCGCCGCGTAATCGGCGCGGGCCAGCGCCGGGTCGCGGTAATCGACATCGTACATGCGGGTGCGCAGCACCTCGGCGATATCGACCCGGCTCGGGCAGTGGGAGAAGCAGGCATCGCAGCCGGGCCGGCAATGGCGGCCGCTCATGCGCGCGCCGTAGCGGGCGAGCAGGCCCAGATCCTCGGCGCTGGCCGCCTCGCCCCCCGAGCCGCCGACATATTCGTCGATCAGACCGGTCGCGGTCATCGACACGATCAGGGCATCCACCCTCGGGCTCGACAGCACCCAGCGGAACGCGGCCTGAGCATAAGTCCCGCCATCCCGCTCATAGGGGCGCATGTCGTTGAGCCGGGCGCCGACCAGGGTTTTCATCGCGATCACGCCGACGCCCTTGGCCTTGGCCTTGGCCAGCACCCTGGGCAGGTCCTGCTGGAGGGCGACGTAATGGAAACTGTGGCGTATGCGATCCAGAAAATCCGGGTCCTCGGCAAAGCTGTAGGAGGCCAGAACCACGTCGACCAGATCGTTGTCGATGGCGTAGTCCAGGCATTCGGCCAGCCGCCCGCCATGGCCGGACATGCCGCGGAATCGGATCTTGCCTTGGGCCTTGGCGCGCTCGGTGAACTCGGCCCATTCCGGATTGGCGATCCGCCGGACATCGTTGACCGAATGGTTGAAGTAGATGTCCAGATAGTCGGTCCCGAGCCGGCGCAGGCTGCCCTCGAGCGCGGCCATGAAGGTCTCCTTGCTGGCGTTGGCGCCGGCCTTGGTCTTGGACCCCACCACGACCCGGTCGCGGACCCCGCGCAAGCCCTCGCCGATGGCGATCTCGGCGGTCTGGAAGCGGTAGCTCTCGGCGGTGTCGAAATAGGTGATACCGCGGTCGAGGGCGTGGCGCACCAGGTCCGGATCGCTCGACCGGCTGGAGCCGAACGAGACGTCGGAAATGTCGAGCCCGGTCCGCCCGAGGGTGACGTAGCGGCGGATGCCCGGCGCGGCCTGGCTCGGCGCCGCGCCCGCCCCGAGCGCCGACAGCCCCACCGTCGCCGCCGACCCCAGCTCCAGAAATTTCCGCCTGCTCAGCATCCCCCGATCCCGCGTCTGTCCGGCCGCCGATCGCCACTGTAGCGCGTCGCGCGCGCGCGCACAGCCCTCTGGCCGCTCAGGTGGCGCTGACACCGCTGTCGATGGGGATGATGGCGCCGGTCATCAGCCGCGATTCGTCGGACGCCAGATAGAGCGCCAGACGGGCGATATCGTCGGGCTCGCCCAGCCCGAGCAGATGGCGGGCGCCGATCGCGTCGTTGCCGGTCTCCTCGGCCTGGGCGAACAGCCCCTTGGCCCGCTCGGTCATGACCGCGCCCGGGGCGATGGCGTTGACCCGGATTCGGTCGGGGGCGCATTCCAGGGCCAGCGCCTTGGTCAGGGTGATCACCCCGCCCTTGGCGGCGGTGTAGGCGTCGGCGCCGAGGGTGCCGATCATCGCCCGCACGGAAGTGGTGTTGATGATCGACCCGCCGCCGGAGCGCGCGATCACCGGAATCGCGAACCGGCAACCGAGGAAGGTGCCGAACAGATCGACCTGGATGGTCCGCCACCACTCCTCGATCGGCAGTTCGGTGACCTTGCCGTCGGCCGCGGTCGAGCCGCCGGCATTGTTGTAGAGGACGTCCAGGCCGCCGAAGGCGTCGGCGACCCGGTCGACCGCGGCCGCCACCTGGTCGGGCTGGGTGATATCGGCGGCGACGAACAGCCCCTCGCCGTCCGCGTCCCGGATCGCCTCCGCGGTCGCCGCGCCCGCCTCCTCCGCCACGTCGAGGACCGCCACCCGCGCGCCGTTGGCCGCGAACAGCAGCGCCGCCGCGCGGCCGATGCCCGCGCCGGCGCCGGTGATCAATACTCTTTTGTCCGCCAAACGAGTCATAAGCTCCCCCCTTTTGCCGACCGAATAACGGCGGCCGGCCCCCTGTCCATACCGGCCCGGTGTAGCCCAAGCGCCGGCCCGACTCCACCCCTTCGAGGCGCGCCACCGGCGCCGATGGCACGCGCAAGCCGTTAATCATTGCTGCATTTCCCCCTGGCACAGTGGGCCCGAGTTCCGAGAAACCGGCGGCAAGCCCATGGACTTGATCGAAGGACTGATGGAAGCCAATCGCCGCGCGGTCACCCAACTGCCCGCCTCGCGCCATGCCGATTACCCCAGTCATGTTCATATGGAGACCTACGCCTATTGCAACGCGGCCTGCGGCTTCTGCCCGCCGTCGACCCTGGACCGCAAGGGCACGCGCATGCCCGACGCCCCGATCAACAAGATCATCGACGAGCTGTCGGAGATTCCGCCGTTCCTCCAGTTCAGACTGGCGCCCTACAAGTTCAACGAGCCGTTCCTCGACAAGCGCCTTCCGGACATCTGGAGGCGGTCAACCAACGCCTGCCCAACGCCGCGATCTGCCTGTTCTCCAACGGCGCCGCGCTGACCGAGAAGACTCTGAGGCGGCTCGCCAAGGTCCGAAACGTCACCTATCTGGTGATCTCGCTCAACGAATGTGAGCCCGGCCCCTATCAAGCGCTGATGAAAATTCCGCTCGCCCGCACCCTCGATCGGGTCGACATCTTGCATCGTCTCAAGGCCGCCGGCGAGTTTCCCCACAAGGTGATTATCAACCGGGTGATGGACGGCACCGCCGCCGATCACGAATTCGACCGCTGGGGTCGGGCCAGGTACCCCGCGTTCGAGATCACGGTCAGCGTGCGCAAGGACTGGAACGGTCAGGTCGCCGCCGACACCACCCTCGCCACTCCGCCGGATCTGCCCTGCAAGCGCTGGTTCGATCTGTCGATCATGGCCACTGGCAAGACCACCATCTGCTGCATGGACGGGCGCGGCGAATGGGCGATCGGCGACGCCAACACCCAGCATCTGCTCGAAATCTACAACGCCCCGGAACAGCGCCGGATTCGAACCCAGGCCCGGAGCCGACTCGAAGTCACCGCCTGCCGCACCTGCACCCACCTTTAGCGCGGCCACTCACCACCTCGAATACCTGCCCCGCAAGAGGGAATGGTATATTTTGGCCGCCGGATCGTTTTCGCCGCGTCCGGTGATCAACCGTCGAAAGTGATCACCAGCTTGCCGAAATGGCCGGCGCCGCGCAGGGCGTGATAGGCGGCGCGGGCGTCGGTGAAGGCGAATTCCTTGTCGATCACGGGGCGCAATTCCGCCACTTCGATGGCCCGGTTCATGGCCTCGAACATGGCCCGGCTGCCAACATAGATACCGTGCAGGTTCAGCGATCGGCGCATGATTGCGGTCGGGTTCAATTCGCCCCGCGACAGAATCCCGATCAGATAGATGCTACCGCCGAAGCGCGCCGCCTCGATCGAGCGGGCCAGCGTCCCGGCGCCGCCAACCTCGACCACATGATCGGCGCCGCGCCCGCCGGTCAGGTCCAGCACCGCCTTTTCCCAATCGGGCGTGGTCTTGTAGTTGACCGTCCCCCAGGCGCCCATGTCCTTGGCGCGGGCGAGCTTGGCGTCGCTCGACGAGGTGATGATCACCCGCGCGCCATGGGCGCGGGCGAATTGGAGCGCGAAGATCGACACCCCGCCGGTACCCAGCAGCAGCACCACGTCGCCGGCCGTGACCCCGCCGCGCGCGACCAGGGCGTGCCAGGCGGTCAGCGCCGCGCACGGCAAGGTCGCGGCCTCGGCGTAAGTGAGATGGCCCGGCACCGCGACCAGTCCGTCCTCGTCCAGCACCACCTCCTCGGCGAGCATGCCGTCGAGAGCGCCGCCGAGGGCGCTGACCATGGCGTCGGCCGTGATCTCGCCCGCGATCCAGCGCTGGAAGAAGGAGCCCATGACCCGATCGCCGACCTCGAACCGGCTGGCGCCGGCGCCGAGGGCGGTCACCTCTCCGGCACCATCCGAATTGGGAATCCGCGGGAACGGAAATCCGCGCGGCGCCGGGTTCTCGACAGTGACCAGATCGCGGTAGTTGATCGCATTGGCATGCATCCGCACCAGCACCTGGCCGGGGCCCGGTTTGGGCTCGGCGCGGTCCGCCAAGGCCAGTGCGTCGATCCCATCGGCGGAGCGAATCTCATAGGCTTTCATGGAAGGTTCCTTGATTGACTTAGGCGGAAGCGCTGGGCCGGGCGGAAACCTCGGCGTACCAACGGGCGACATCGGGACGGTCATCGGGAATCGCGAGCGGCGGGTGCGGATCGTCCAGGGTATAGGTGTCGCCCTGATCGGTCAGGAATCCAGCCGCCCGTTCGAGCTGGTCGATGAGGGGGTAGAGCGCCGAGTCGGTGTCATGGGGCGCGCATAGACGGCAGAGCCGGGTGTGGTCGTCGCCCACCGTCTTCTCACGCAATTCCCGGCCCACTCAACGGTCGGTGAAGGCCGGGGCGCGCTTTTCGATGAAATGGGCGACCCCTTCCTTGAAGTCGGGGCTGTCGAAGCTGGCCACCATCTCGTCATGGCCGCGGGCCACCGCGTCGGCGAGGCTGAGCGACAGGGCGCGGTAAAGCTGCTCCTTCATCACCCGCATCGAGCGCGCCGAGACCAGATCGGCCAGTTCGCGGGCGTAGGCGCGCACGTTGTCCTGGAAGTTCTCCGCCGAAAAGAGCTTGTTGACCAAACCCATCGCCAGCGCCTCCTGGGCGCTGACCTTGCGCGCCGAGAGCAACATGTCGAGAGCATTGGGCAGGCCGACCAGGCGCGGCAATATCCAGTCGATGCCATGCTCGGCGATCAGACCGCGCCGGGCGAAGGCGGTGGTGAACATGGCATCTTCGGACGCGAACCGCATATCGGCGAACAACGCCACCACCAGGCCGAGGCCGGCGGTCGGGCCGTTGACGGCGGCGATCACCGGCTTCGGGATCGCGGTGAAATAGGTGTAGCGCATGGCGAAGCCGGGACCGTGGTCGAGCTGGCCGGGCAGCGGCTCCTTGAGCAGCTTGGAGCGGCCCGTGCCGTCGGCGGCGTCGCCGCCGCCGTCGGCCGCCCGATCGGTCGCCGCCGACAGGAGCGACATGTCGGCGCCGGCGCAGAAGCCGCGGCCGGCGCCGGTGAGCACGATCACGCGCACGCCATCATCGGCGGCCGCCGCGCGCATGGCTTGGTCGACTTCCCCTTCGATCACCCGGGTCCAGGCGTTGAGCTTGTCGGGCCGGTTGAGGGTGACGGTCGCGATGCGATCGGCGACGTCGTAGAGAATTTCGCTGTAGGCCACGTCGCGTGCTCCTCACCCGTCCAGGCGCTTGAGATATTGGCCGACGAAGTCTTGCCCGACCAGGGCGACATAGGCGTCCGTGATGCGCTTGGTGATCGGCCCCGGCACCGACCCCGAACCGATCGGGGCGCCGTTGATGGCGCGGACACCGCAGAGGCCCAGGCTGGTCGAGGTCAGGAATACCTCGTCGGCGTTGTAGCCGTCGAACAGGCTCACGTCGTCCTCGATCACGTCCAGGCCTTCGGCCTCGGCCAACTCGATCGCCGTCTCCCGGCTGACCCCGGGCAGCACGTATTGGACCTTGGGGGTGAACAGGGCGCCGTCGCTGATTACGAAGATGTTGCTGCCCATGCCCTCGCAGAGATTGCCGTTGACATCGAGCAGCACCGCCCAGGCATCCGGGTTCCGCGCCCGGACTTCAAGATCGGCCATGACCAGATTGAGATAGTTGTGGCTTTTGGCGTTGGGGCTGAGCGAATCGGGGGGCACCCGGCGCACCGAGGGCACGATCACGTCGATGCCGTCGCGGAACAGGCGCGCCCGGCTCCTGAGCGGCAGCGGCGTGCATTCGATGATCACGTTCGGAGTCGCCGCCCCCGACCAATCGCCGCCGGCCGGCTCCTCGCCCCGGCTGACCCGCTGGCCGACCCAGTAATCCTCATCCTCGTCGAGCAGATGCAGATTGGCGGCCAGAACCTCCTCGGTCGCCGCGATCATCTGATCGGGGGTCAGGCCGGGGTCGATCCGGACGTAACGGAGGGAGCGGTAGAAGCGGTCGATATGGGGTTTCAGCTTGAAGATGCGATGGCCGAAGGTGCGGGTCATGTCGAACACCGCATCGCCGTATCTGAAGCCGCGATCTCGGAACGGGATCGCGACCTGGCTTTCGGGCCGGATTTCGCCGTTGAAATAGGCGACGCGCTCGTTGGCTCTCTGGACCATCGGTTTTGCCCTCCGCTGTGGTTGCGCCCCTACCATAGCGCCAAACGGCGCCGGTGCCAGGCCCGCCCGCTTCGGGTGAGTCCTGGAATATGCTCAGAGAGTCGCGGATACCCGGTCGCGCCGCGAGACATTCAGGGCAAGGTTTGGCGTCGTTCGAACGTCTCACCCGAAACGGCGGTCCAGGAACTCGGCGAGCACCCGCGCGCAGTCCGCGCCATGAGACAGGGGCAGGCCATGCCTGGAATGGGCGAAGACCTGCAATTCCGCGTCCGGGATCGCGGCGCGCATGTCGGCCATGAGGTCGAGGGAAATGAACGGGCTGCCGTCCGGCGACAGCAACAGGGTGGGCACGCTTATCTCGCCCAGCCGGGCGCTCAAATCGGTGCCGATCAGCAATTCGGCCAAGGCCAGGGTCGCGTCCATCGAGCAGGTTTCGTGGACATGGAGGAACCACCGGTGGACCTCGGGCGCCAAGGCATCCGAGTGAAACCGCCAGGCCATCATCTGGCGCGCCCAGCCGGCCTGGCCCTCGGATTCGAGCATGTCCTTCCACCCGGTGACGTTGCTGATCCGCCCGCCACGGGCGGCGGCATTGGACAGAGCCAGGCTCAGCACCCGATCGGGCGCGCGCAACGCCAGGGCGATGCCGATCGTGCCGCCCATGGACTCGCCCACGAAGTGGAACCTCCCGGCCCCGGCGGCATCGGCCACGGCCAGCAGATCGTCGGTCAGTCCGTCATAGGACCAGACGTAATCCGCCCCGGGCCGCACCGAATCGCCGAACCCGCGCATATCGAACCGAACCAGGCGATAACGCTCGGCCAAGGCGCCCAGCCACCCGGACCAAAGCCCCAGATTGGCCGCGACCCCATGATGAAACAGAATCGTCCGCGGCCTCTCCACCCACGGCGCCACCCGCTCGCACACATCGTAATGCAAGCGCCCGGTCTCGGTCTCGACATGGGGCATGGCATCTCCTCTTGCGTGGCGGCCCGGCGGCAGCAGTTGTGTTGGCGGGTCCGCCAAAATGCCCGCCCGGTGCCCTCGCTGTCCATGAATTGATGGCGCCGGCGGGCCGTCACAACCCACGAATTCGCCGCGATGAGTCACCTTGTGCTGTTGGTGGAGTGATGCGATTGGCGTAGATATTCAGATCAATAATCGGCCAGATTTGATCTGAGCGAGCGGCCCGATCGCATCATGATCTAAGCCTTCCAATTCGTCTCAGGGGCCTCGCGCCTCACTCACAGAAGGAACATGAACAATATTTTTTGTATTGTAAAACAAATGTTTACAAAGATACGCTATGAAAATACATTCGCTCACAACGGAAAATGGCAGGCCACCGAACGGCCCGGGCCAACTTCCTTGACCTCGGGCTCTACCTGCTTGCAGATGGCCTTGGCGTGGGGGCAGCGGGTGTGGAAGCGGCAGCCGGGCGGGGGGTCGGTGGGCGATGGCAGTTCGCCGGGGACCAGGGCGATCTTGGCAGGCCGGCGTTCGGGGCTGGGCTGGGGGATGGCGCTCAGCAGGGCCGCGGTGTAGGGGTGGGCCGGGGATCGGTAGAGTTCTTCCGACGGGCCGATTTCGCACAATTTGGCCAGGTACATCACCGCGACCCGGTCGCAGATGTTCTTGACCACCGCCAGGTCGTGGGAGATGAACAGCATGGTCAGGCCGTAACGCGCCCGCATCTCGCGCAAGAGATTCAAGATCTGGGCCTGGACCGAGACATCGAGGGCCGAGACCGGCTCGTCACAGATCAGGAATTCGGGCTCGAGGATCAAGGCGCGGGCGATGCTGATCCGCTGGCATTGGCCGCCGGAAAACTGGTGCGGCAAGCGGTCGATGGCGTCGCCAGGGTCGAGCCCGACCGCCGCCAGCATGTCGCACGCCTGGGCGTCCCGCTCGGCCCGGCCGCCCCGGCGCATGATCCGCAGCGGCTGGGCCACGGTGTCGCCAATCCTGCGGCGCGGATTCAGTGACGAAATCGGATCCTGAAAGATCATCTGGATTTTGCGGCGGGTCCGGCGCAGGGCCTCGCCGGCAAGGCCGGTCAAGTCCTCGCCGTCCAACAACACGCGCCCCGATGTCGGCGGCGGCAATTGGATGACGGCGCGCGCCAGGGAGGATTTGCCGCATCCCGATTCGCCCACCAAGCCAAGCGTTTCACCTTTCGCGACGGCGAAGCCGACCCCGTCCACGGCCCGCAAGCGCTGACCGCCCGCCTGATTGAAGGTCACGACCAGGTCTTCGACCTTCAGCAGTTCTCCGTTTCCGCTCATCATGCGGCCCCCGGCTCGCCGACCGGATACCAACAGGCGAACCGATGGCCGGACTCGCCGCCTTCGAGCGGCGGCTCATGGTCAGTGCAGCGGCTCTCGGCCCTTGGACAACGGGGCGCGAACCGGCAGCCGGGGGGCGGGTTGACCAGGTCGGGCGGGCGGCCGCCGATGGTTCGCAACGGCGTGTTCGGGGGCGCTTCCAAACGCGGAATCGCATTCATCAGCGCCTGGGTATAGGGCATGCGCATATTCGCGAACAGGCGAGCGGTCGGCGCCCGCTCGACGATCCGCCCGGCATACATGACCGCGATGTCGTCGGCGCGGCCGGCGACGACGCCGAGATCATGGGTGATGAGAATCATCGCCATGTCCCGTTCGGCCTGTTGGCGCGCCAGGAGATCCAGGATTTCGGCCTGGATCGTGACGTCGAGCGCGGTCGTCGGTTCATCGGCGATCAGCAATTTGGGCTCGCAGGCCAAGGCGATCGCGATCGCGACCCGTTGGCGCAACCCGCCCGAGAGCTGGTGCGGGTGCTGGTCGATGCGTTGCCGCGCCATCGGAATGCCCACCGAATCGATCAATGCCACCGCGCGTTCGCGGGCTTCTCCGCCGGTCAGACCCAAATGATAACGGAGCGATTCGGTGATCTGCGCGCCGACCGTCATCACCGGATTGAGCGATGTCATCGGGTCCTGAAAGACCATCGCGATCGCGCGCCCCCGTACTTGATTGAGCGCGGTCTCGGACCGGATGTCGAGTGGCCGGCCCTCGAACCCGATCTCGGTCTCGCCACCGAACTTCGCGGTCGACGGCAACAGGCCGAGCAAGGATCGGACCAGGACCGTCTTGCCCGATCCCGACTCGCCGACAATGCCGAGGGTGCGCCCGCGCGCGAGGTTGAAGGAGACCCCGTCAACGGCGCGGACGATGCCGCGGCCGGTGTGAAAATGCGTGCGCAAATTCGAAACCGTGAGCAACGGCGCGTCCGCCCCGGATATTGCCCCGGTCAAATGTTGCTTTCCCTGACGTCGGTGAGACCGCGCAATCGGTCGCCGAGCAGGTTGAACGACAGCACCGTGAGGAACATCACGAATGCCGGGACGAAGCACAGACGGGGATGCTCGTCGAGATACTCCCTCCCCTCCGCGATCATCCCGCCCCAGCTCGGTGCCGTCGGCACGCTGAGGCCGAGGAAGCTGAGCACGCCTTCGACGACGATCAGCAGGGCGACGATCAGCAGGGCGTAAACCAGCATCGGCATGATCACGTTGGGCAGGATTTCGCGCGCCAGAATGCTCACGTCGCTCGCGCCCATTGCTTTTGCCGCGGTGACGAACTCGCGCTCGGCGTAGGTCAGGGTATTGGCGCGGGCGACCCGGTAGAACGCCGGAACGGTCAGGAACCCCAAGGCGAGGGTCAGGTTGAGCAGACTGCCGCCGAGGTAAAACACGATGGCGAGCAGCAGAACGATGCCGGGAAAGGCAAGGATCGTGTCGGTGACTCCAACCGCCGTGGCCTCCAGCATGCCCCGCCAATAGCCGGCCGCCATGCCGAGCCCGCCGCCGATGACCAAGCCGATCAAGGGCGCAAGCAGGCCCAGGGTCAGCGACACGCGGGCGCCGAACATGAGTCGCGACACGATATCGCGGCCCATCATGTCGGTGCCGAGCCAAAATACGTAATGTTCCAATCCTTCGCTCGATTCGAACGCGCCGATCGGAACCTCGCCGGTCGTGCCGGGTGGCGCGCCCTGGCTGAGGAAGTCCATGTAATCCGGCTCCGGCATCGGCCACCAATCCGCGCTGAGCGCACAGCCGAACACGAATGCGATCCACGCGATCGGCAGCCACAGCATGACGTTCAACTTGCGCCGGCGCGCGCCTCGCGCCCCGCTCGAGGCCACCGCTTCAGCCACCCGCGCCCGCCGTTCGAATCCGTGGATCGAGCGCGACATAGAGCATGTCGACCACGAAGTTGATGACCACGTAACCGACCGCGATGAACAGGATGCAGCCCTGCACGATCATGTAGTCGCGGGCATAGATGGCGTTGATCAACAACCGCCCGATGCCGGGCAACGCGAAGATCGTTTCGATGATCAGCGCCCCGCCGATCAAACCGCCGATCTGGAGGCCGAGGATGGTGATCAGCGTGAACGAGGATGGCCGCAGGGCGTGTCGGGTGAGAATGCGCCAGGCCGGCAGGCCCTTGGCCTTGGCCATGGAAATGAAATCTTCCTTGAGCGTCGCGATCATGTCGCTCCGCAATGTCCGCATCAAGGGCACCCACTCGACCAATGCGATACTGAGGGACGGCAGCACGAACGTCCTCAAGTTCGCCCACACCCCTTCGGAGAAAGGTTCGTAACCGGTTGCCGGCAGCCATTCCAGCCGCAGCGCGAACAGGTAGATGAGCACGATCGCGAGCACGAAGGTCGGTACCGAGATCATCCCGAAGCCGGTCGAACCGAGCACCCTGTCAAAGCGAGAGCCTGCCCGGTACGCGCAATAGACACCGGCGGGGATGGCGAGCAAAAGCGCGAACACTTGCGACAACACGAGAAGCTCGATCGTCACCGGCAGGCGCGACCAGATCGCGTCCAGGACCGGTTCGTCCGAACGGAACGAGCGCCCCATATCGCCTTGGGCAAGGCTCATCAGCCAATGGCCGTAACGAACCAATACGTTCTGGTCGAGGCCGAGCTCGGCGCGGATCGCCTCGATTTGGGCCGGAGTCGCATCCTGTCCGGCGATATCGTAGGCGATATCGGCGGGGAGCATCGCGACCATGACGAAGGTGAGCGCGGAGACCGCGAACACCACGCCGATGAGGCGAAGCAGTTTGAGCGTGACGAACTTCGCCATGGCAAGCCCGGCCGGAACAAAAGCGCCCGCCGAGGCCTACTTGCCGTCAGTGACCCAAGCGTGACCCAGACGAATCAAGCCGTAGGCGAGCGCCGGGAGCCCCTTGAGCCGCTGGCGTGTGAACGCGTAGTGACGGCGCCCGCCGGCGTAGAGGATGGGCGCATCGCGATTGATGGTCTCGGCAATCCGGCACAGGAGCTCGCCGCGTGCTTCCGCATCGGTGAGCAGGCGCTGTTGCTCGAGCAGGGCGTCCATTTCGGCCGCGCGGTATTTCGTGATGTTGTAGCCGCTCTTGGAATGAAACAGGCCGAACAACTGCGGCCCCTGATCGGGGATATCGCCGATGCGCCAACCACTCATCTCGTAGTTGTTGGTGAACACCCGTTGACGGAGCTGGAGCTGATCGACCGGTTTCAAGTTCAAGGTGACGCCGACCCGTTTGAACAGCTGCTGCATCAGCTGCCCGACCTCGCGCCCCCTGGGCGTTGTCGTGTGGATCATCTCGAACGCGACCGGCTGGCCGTAATCGGCCAACAATTGCTTGGCCTTTTCAATATCGTGGGCGCGATAGCCGGCCTCGCCACAGTCGAGCAAGGATCCATAGGGATGGGTGATCTCGGTCTGGGTGTTGCGGTAGAACACCTTCATCGCCAAGGTCTGATCCCAGGCGTGAGACAGGGCCTGGCGCACACGCAGGTCGTCGAGTGGCGGCTTCGAGCCATTGAGCAAGAAGATGATCAATGAACCGTTGCCGAGAGTGTCATGCTCGTCCAGTGAGTCGTCTTTTTGCGCGCTGCGAATTGTCGTGCCGCGATCCATCCACATGACGTCGATGTCGCCTGACTGCAGGCTCGCCAAACGGGTCTGCTGATCGGGCAGGAAGCGAAAGGTGATCTCGTCGAGATGGGGGCCGTCATCGCCCCAATAATTCGGGTTCGCCACCACCACGAATCGGTCGCCCGAGCGCCATTCCTTGAACATATAAGGCCCGGTCCCGACCGGATGGCGATTCTGGGTATCGTCCGAGACGGCGCGCGGCGAGGGAATGTAGGGCGCGAACCCGATCGGGGTCGCCAACGATCCCGCGAACGGCCCCCAGGCGTGATCGAGGTGGAAGCGGACCGTGAACTCGTCGACCTTCTCGATGCCCTCCATCGGCTGGAGGAAAATCCCGCCGACGTAACTGGGGCTCAGGATTCGGGTCCAATGGGCGACCACGGCATCGGCATTGAACGGCGTGCCGTCGTGAAAGGTGACGTCGGTACGCAACGTGATCAACCAGCTGGTGCCGCCCTCTTCCTGCTCGGCACCGGTCGCCAGCATCGCGACCAGATTGCCCTCTTCGTCGACATCGAACAGCCGATCCTGGATGACGTTGATGACGGTCGCCGCCGAGTTGCCCAGGACCCGGGCCTTGATCGGATCGAAACCGCGCAAATCGGTTTCCAACCCAACCGTGATCGAGCCGCCGCGTTTGGGCTCTTCGGCATTGGCGCCGGCACACACCAACAGGAACGTGCCGAGAACCGCGCCCCCGAGCACGCCCGAAAAGAACTGCCTTGCCGTCATTGCCTGTGCCTTCCATCTTGATCGAATCCCAATCAGCCGCTTCTATAACACGCCCGATTGGCCGTCTGTGGGCACATATGCCATCGTTGCCGGACACCCTCGCACGCGGCCCGAAAGCTTGCCATCGCTAGAGGTGGTGCGCCCTGCAGGTTTCGAACCTGCGACCCCAAGCTTCGAAGGCTGGCAGTTGGGCACCGTAAGTGCTTGTCACTGAATGCTTTTTTATAAAGAACGTTTCTCCAGCAAAGCTATAGCAATGACGCGGATCGATTTCGGCACGTGCGCACAGGCGCGGACACAACATTCTAAATACCCCTATATCCTATATAGAAGATGTGCCGTCCGCATCCGTCCTCCCGTCCATTTCTGAATGAAATCAGTACCTTAGAAAAAACGTCTTGCCGTCCGCACCCGTCGGCCGTGCCGGCCGCGCCCGATGCGGGGCGGATTTCGGCTTCCGGCCGGCGGCAGCCACAGCCGCCGACACACCATCGCGTCTCGCGGGGTCGGGACCTTGGCGCCGGTGCCGGAGCTCCGCCCGCCGATCGAAGCGTGGGGAAGGGCGCCCATCGCACGAGCTCGAAGCCAAGCACCCTGGGTGTCCAACGTCGCCGACGGCCCGACACCGCCGACGCCAGGCGCTCCCATGCCCCGATTCGCCAGGGCATCGCGGTGCAACCATGATCGAGACAGCCCAAGCCGGCACCACACGCGACGATGACGCTGCCCCGCGCCAGCGCCCGCAGCCGTCGGATGTCGTGGTGAGGAGGGCGATGAGGCCGCGCCCGCAACCTGCACGACGAAAACCCGGCCCGTCTGTGGCAGCACTACAACCAGGTCGCGTTCGGGACCTGGTTGGGCGGAGCATTCTCCGCCTCCACGTCCAGGCGCAGGCCCGCGGGTCCCTTGATGCCGATCTTGATCCGATGGCGATAAACCCAGATGACCGCCAATACGATGATGGCGAAGACAACGAGGCCCGCGATCGCCGGGTCCGTCATTGCGTCCGGTTCCTAGTCATCACCCTTGAGCCGTGCCAATGCGGCGCGCGCCTGGTCGGCATGGGGCGCCTCGATCTCCTCGAAGATCTTCAACGCCTCCTGGAGCCGTGTGATGGCTTGGCCAGGTTCGCCAGCCTTGGCCAGTTCATTGCCGAGATTGTACAGGCTAGGGCCTGTGGACAATCATCTTGCGGCGATGAGCGT
>CAJWQN010000018.1 GCA_913045505.1 uncultured Rhodospirillaceae bacterium
GGCCAGGTTCCGGGTATTCATGGTCGTCCCTGGGCATGCCGTCGGGGTCGGAGCGGAACCTCGCCAATCTAGCCCGGAGCGGAGCGCGGAAACAGCATGGCCCGGAGACCGAGGCGGCTCGGCGCCGTCGTTCCCCAGATCACCCTGGCGGCCTTCGGCAAACGGGGCTTCGCGGAGGCACGGGTGCTGACCGACTGGCCGCGGATCGTCGGCCCGGAGCTGGCGGCGACCAGTTGCCCCGAAAAAATCGGCCGCGACCACAGTCTCACGGTACGCGCGTCGAGCGGTTTCGCGCTCGAGCTCCAGCATCTCGAACCCCAGGTGCTGGACCGTATCGCCACTTATTTCGGCTATCGCGCCATTACCCGACTGGTGATCCGCCAAGGCCCGCTGCCGGCACCCGAGGATGCGCGGGCGGAGGCGCCGAGGCCCCTGACCGCCGGGCAGGAAAAAGCCCTTGCGGCCCAGGTCGCGATCACGACCGATCCCGATCTGCGCCAGGCACTGGCCGGTCTGGGCCGTGCCCGAATCGCGGCGGCGCGGCGGCGCGACGAAGGGTGAGGCGGCGTTCGCCCCGGCGCGTCCCGGCGCATTCCGGCGCATCTTGAGCCCCGGGGACGCACCGCCTATGTTGGGAGACAACGAAACCGACGCTTGGTGGTGACATGATGTTCGCGAAAAATGCCGCTCTTGGTCTGGCCGCCCTGGTCGTGGCCGCCCTCGCGGCGCCGGCGGCCTGGTCGGAGGATAGGGTGCTGGGGGATCCGGACGCCCCGGTGACGATCATCGAGTTCGCGTCCCTGAGTTGTCCCCATTGCGCGGCGTTCCACCGCGAACGGCTGCCCTGGATCAAGGAGAACTATATCGACACCGGCAAGGTTCGCTTCGTGTTTCGGGATTTTCCGCTCAACCGCGCCGCCCTGATCGGCGCCATGGTCGCCCATTGCGCCAAGCCGGATCAGTATTTCGCCTATCTCGACCTGCTGTTCTCGAAGCAGAAAACCTGGGCGTTTCATGAGGAGCCGGCAACCGAACTGGCCAAGCTTGCCCGCCTCGGCGGCATGAGCCGGCGCGCGTTCGAGGACTGCCTGACCAACGAATCGCTCGCCGATCGAATCATCCAGTCGCGGCTCGACGCCCAAAAGGAATACGACATCAGCTCGACGCCGAGTCTCGTGGTCGAGGGCAAGCTGCTTGCCGGCATCCCCAGCGAGGAGGAGCTGGCGACGTTGATTGCCGAGGCCGGATCCTGACCGTGCGATCCTGGCCTGGTCTCGAAGCCGTTCCGTCATGAGCCCCTTATTTTGTGTTTTGTGGGGGCAGGATAACGATATATAGATAGATCGCGGCCGGCGCGCCGCGTGTCGACGGAGCCCCGACAAACCGGGGACAAGACCGGCGGTCGCTGCGCAACGGCGGATGTGGCATTGAGGGCCTTACACGCGTGCAGTTTTCCCGCCTCAGACTGACCGGCTTCAAATCGTTCGTCGATCCGACCGAACTGGTGATCGAGCCCGGGTTGACCGGCATTGTCGGCCCCAACGGCTGCGGCAAGTCGAACCTGGTCGAAGCCCTCAGATGGGCGATGGGCGAAAGCTCCGCCAAACAGATGCGGGGCGGCGCCATGGACGACGTGATTTTCGCCGGCACCGCGGCGCGGCCGTCACGCAATCTGGCTGAAGTCGTCATCCATCTCGACAATTCCGAGCGCGACGCGCCCCCCGCCCACAACGACAGCACCCAAATCGATGTCGCCCGCCGGATCGAGCGCGACGCCGGTTCCCAGTACCGGATCAATGGCAAGGACGCGCGGGCGCGGGACGTGCAGCTTCTGTTCGCCGACTCCGCCACCGGCGCCCGATCCACCGCCATCGTCGGACAGGGTCAGATCGGTGCGGTGATCAGCGCCAAGCCAGACCAGCGCCGTCACCTTCTGGAAGAGGCCGCCGGCATCACCGGCCTGCATTCGCGCCGCCACGAGGCCGAGCTTCGTCTGCGCGCCGCGGAGGCCAATCTGGACCGCCTCGACGACGTGTTGGCGGCGCTTCAGGCCCAGCTCCAGGGCCTCAAGCGCCAAGCCCGCCAGGCGGCGCGCTATCGCTCGCTCAGCGGCCGCGTCCGCAGGGCCGAGGCAAGGCTTCTCTACTGCCGGTGGGCCGCGGCCGAGGCCGCGGTCGCCGAGGCCGAAACCCGGCTCGGCGAGGTCAACGCCGGCGTCACCGGGCACACCGCCCAGGCCGCGGCCGCGGCCACCGCTCAGGCCGATGCCGCGGCCGGGCTGCCCGCGCTTCGCCGGGCCGAGGCCGAGGCCGGAGCGGTCGTCCACAGGCTGGCCGTCGAACGCGAGCGGCTCGATGAAGAAGAGCAGCGAATCGCGGACGCCCACGCGGCCCTGGCCGCGCAGGCCGAACAGATTCGGGCCGACATCGCGCGCGAGAACGGTGTCCGCGACCAGGCTCGAGCCGCCGGGGCGCGCTTGGCCGAGGAAACCCGGACCCTTCATTCGGCCCGGGCCGGCGAATCGGAGGCCATGGCCGAGGCCGAGGACGCGGTGCGGGCGGCGCGCGACGCGGTCGAGGAAAGCGAGAGCACGGTCGCGGCGCTGACCGATCGGGTCGCGGCCACCGAGGCCGAACGCAGCGCTCTCGAGCGGCGTCTTGCCGAAGTCATGGATCGGATGGCGCGGTTGGACGACCGCCTGGGCACGGTCACCGCCGAGCGGGCGGCGCTCGAAGCTCGTGCCGGCTCGACCAGCGAGATCGGCCGCGCCGAAGCGGCGGCCGCCCAGGCGCAGCCGATCGCGGCCGCCTGCCGCGCGACCCTGGAGGCGGCGGAGCGGGACGCCAAGGCCGCCGAGGGCCGTCGCGACGCCGACGAGGAGGCCGAACGGGGCGCGCGGGCGGCGTTGGACCGGGCCGAGGCCCAGCGCGCGCGGATCGCGGCCGAGGAGGAAGCGCTGGCGGCGCTGGTCGACTCGGGGACCGAGGGCTCTGACAGCGCCACCGCGCCCGCGATCATGGACCGGATCACGGTCGCGCCCGGCTACGAGATCGCCTTGGGCGCGGCGCTGGGCGATGATCTGGCCGCGTCGACCGACAATGATGCCCCGGCCCGATGGCGGGTCCTGGCCCGATCGGGCGAAACCGTGCCGTTGCCGGCCGAGGCCGTGCCGCTGGCAGGATTCGTTGAAGCGCCGCCCGAGCTGTCCCGGCGTCTGGCCCAGATCGGCGTCATCGATGGCGCCGCCGGGCCGCGCCTTCAGGCCGGCCTCGCCCAGGGTCAGCGGCTGGTCAGCCGCGACGGCGCATTGTGGCGCTGGGACGGATTTGCCCGTTCCGCCGATGCCCCCGGCGCGGCGGCGATTCGCCTGCGTCAACGCAACCGGTTGGCCGAACTTCGGGCCCGGATCACCGGCGCCGTCGACGCAGTCACCGAGGCCAGCCGGCGCCTTGAGGGGATGCGCTCGGCACTCGCCGAATCCCAGGCGACGACCCGCGCGGCGCGCGACGCGGAAGCACGGGCGCGCGCCGATAGCCGCGCCGCCGATCAGGCCCTGGCCACCGCCCGCGATGGCGAGGCGGCCGCGCTCAGCGCCGCCGCGTCCGACCGTTCACGGCTGGCGGCGCTCGGCCAGGCGGCGGCCCAACTGGACGCGGACCGCGCCGAAATGGCACTCGAGGCGGATCGGGCGAAAGCCGGTCTCGGCGCCCTCGACGCGCCGGAGGCGGTGCGCGCGCCGCTCGAGGACCAACGCGCCGATCTGGCGGCCCGGCGCGCGGAACTGGATCGCCGGCGCCCAGCGCTGGAGGCACTGGGCCACGAGGCGCTGACCCGGCGCCAGCGCCTGGCCGCGATCGAGACCGAGAGCGCGGCCTGGCGCCGCCAGGACCAAAGCGCCGAGCGCCAGCTCGAATCCCTGGCCGCCCGCGAAGCCGCCGTTGCTCGCGAAAGCGCCGCCCTGAGCGCACGGCCCGAAAAGATCGCGGCTCGGCGCCAGTCGCTGCTCGACCGATCCGAGACCGCCGAGGCGGCGCGCCGGGCGGCCGCCGATGAGCTCGCCGACGCGGAGGCCCGATCGGGTGCCGCCGACATGGCGCTGCGCGCGGCCAATGAGACACTGGCCGCGACGCGCGAGGATCTGGCCCGCGCCGAGGGCAAGCTGGAACAGGCTCGGTCGCTGCACGACATGGAAGCGGTACGTATCCGCGAACGTCTCGAATGCGAGCCGGACCAGGCGCTCGCCGTCGCCGGATTCGATGGCCCCGACTCGGTGCCCGATTCCGAGCTTCTGGAACGCCAGCTTGGGCGCCTGTTGCGCGAGAGGGAAAATATGGGCGCGGTCAATTTGCGGGCCGAAGAGGAATCGGCCGAACTCCTCGGCCAGATCGAGACCCTGGAGCAGGAGCGGGGCGACCTGGTGGCCGCGATCGCGCGCCTGCGCGGTGGAATCGCCTCGCTCAATCGGGAAGGCCGCCAGCGTCTGGTCGAAGCGTTCGAGGCGGTGAACGGCCATTTCAAGGCTCTGTTCGTGCGCCTGTTCGGCGGCGGGCGCGCCCATCTGTCACTGATCGGCGACGACGACCCGCTGGAGGCGGGCCTCGAGATCATGGCCAGCCCGCCGGGCAAGCGGATGCAAGTGCTCTCGCTGCTGTCGGGCGGGGAAAAGGCGTTGGCGGCGCTGGCGTTGCTGTTCGCGATGTTCCTGACCAAGCCGGCGCCGATTTGCGTCCTCGACGAGGTCGATGCGCCGCTCGACGACGCCAACGTCGATCGTTTCTGCACCCTGGTCGAGGAAATCGCCGGCTCCGCCTCGACCCGGTTTCTGGTCATCACCCATCACCGGCTGACGATGGCCCGGATGGATCGTTTGTTCGGGGTCACGATGAGCGAACGCGGGGTCTCGCAACTGGTGTCGGTCGATCTCGGCGGAGGCCAGAATCTGAAGGCCGCCGAATAGCCCTGACGTCGAATTTTACTCACTATTTCAGATAGTTATACCTCCCTGGCGGAGCCTTGACAGCCCTCGGGCCAGCCCTTATGGTGCACGCGCTTTCGCCCGCCGGCTTCGCAGCGGGCGGGCCACAGGGTGCCGATGAGCGGAGACCAGCCACCCCCATCTCTGGACGATCTCGACAGCCGGATCAAACAAGTCCGCGACCAGCAAACTTGGTCCGAAACCGGGCCGGTGGCGCCCGGGGGCCTGGCTTGGGCGCTGCGCCTGACCACGGAAATGGTGGCGGCACTGATTGTCGGCGGCGGGATCGGATGGATGCTGGACAAAAGCCTGGGCACGCGGCCATGGCTGTTGCTGGTGTTCCTGGTGATCGGAATGGCGGCGGGGATGCTGAACATTTACCGGACGGCCCAGCGCATCACCCGCGCCGCCGGGGCCGCCGACAAGGCCGAGGACGACAACAGCCGATCGACGTGATCGGCAGCTAAGGGGAGCCCGGTGGCGGCGGAACACGGCCCGTTGGAGCAGTTCGCGATCAAGCGCATCGTCGAAATGGATGTCGGCGGACTCGATCTGTCGTTCACCAATTCGGCGGCGATGATGGTGCTCGCCGTGGTCCTGATCACCCTGTTCCTGACCCTGGGCACCCGGCGCCGGGCGATGGTGCCGGGGCGTTGGCAATCACTGGCCGAACTCAGTTACGAACTGATCGCCAGGACCGTGCGCGACAACATCGGCGCGGAAGGCCGGCGGTTCTTTCCGTTCGTGTTCAGCCTGTTCATGTTCATCGTGTTCTGCAACGTGTTGGGTCTGATTCCCTACAGCTTTACGGTCACCAGTCACATCATCGTCACCTTCGCGTTCGCGATCGTGGTGTTCGTCGGCGTCACGGTGCTCGGCTTCATGCGCCACGGGCTGAAGTTCCTGTCCCTGTTTCTGCCCCCCGGCGTGCCGATCTTCTTGGCGCCGCTCCTGGTGCCGATCGAGCTGGTGTCCTATCTGTCACGCCCGATCAGCCTGTCGGTGCGCCTGGCCGCCAACATGATGGCCGGCCACACCATGCTCAAGGTTTTCGCCGGCTTCGTGGTCGCGCTCGGGGTGTTCGGAATCGCGCCCCTGGTGGCCATCGTCTTGCTCTACGCCCTGGAAACGCTGATTGCGTTCCTGCAGGCCTATGTCTTTGCCGTTCTCACCTGCCTGTACATCAACGATTCGATCCACTTGCATCACTGATGTTGCGATGTCGGGCACAGCCTCCTCACCCCCGTTCGATGATCTCGAAAAAGGAAACATGAGCCATGGATGTTGAAGCCGCGAAACTGGTCGGCGCGGGCCTCGCCACCATTGGGGTGGCTGGCGCGGGTGTCGGCATTGGCACCATTTTCGGACAGTATGTGGCCGGTGGCATTCGCAACCCGGCGGCGGCGCCCAAGGTGTTCGGCAACGTGCTGCTGGGCTTCGCGTTGACCGAGGCGGTGGCGCTCTACGCCCTGGTCATGGCGTTTCTGATCCTGTTCGGCTGATCGCGCCAGCGCCGGCCTTTCGACATCGCGACAGGGAAGTCCGCCCGATGCCACAGATGGTGATCCCGGATTACGCGCCGCAGATCGTCTGGCTGGTGATCACGTTCGTCTGTCTCTATGTCCTGATGGCGCGCCTGGCCCTGCCCCAGGTCGCCGAATTGCTGGAGGATCGGCGGCGGCGTCTGACCACGGACCTCGAGCAGGCGGCGAGCTTGCGCGACGAAGCCGCGAAAGCCCTGGTGGCCTATGAAGCGGCGATGGCCGAGGCCCGCCTCGAGGCCGAGGCCGCGATCGGCGTCGCCCGCGAACGCATCCAGGCCGACACCGCGGCGCGAATCGCCGACCTGGCGGCGCGGCTGGACCGACAGGCTGGCGAACACGGCGCCGCCGTGGCCGCCGCCAAGACCGAGGCCATGGACCACCTGCGCGCGGCGGCGGCGACGGCGGCGCGGGCGAGCGTGGCCAAGCTGATCGGTGTCGAGGTCGCGGACGATGCCGCCGATGCCGCGGTCGAAGCCGAATTCAAGGGCCTGGGGTGACCATGAGCGGCCTGTTCGAGAACCCGGAATTCTGGGTCCTGGTCGCGTTCGTGGTGTTTGTCGCGGCCGTGGCCAAGAAAGGTTACGTGACCATCACCGGCCTGCTCGATGCCCGCGCCGACAAGATCCGGGACGAACTGGACGAAGCGGTCCGCCTGCGCGAGGAGGCGCAAAATCTGCTTGCCCGACACCAGCGCCAGCAGCGCGAGGCGGCGGCCGAGGCGGAGGCGGTCCTGGCCCAGGCCGAAAAGGAAGCCGAACGCATGATCGCCGAGGCGGAGACCCGGATCGCCGAGCAACTGTCCCGGCGCGAGGTACTCGCCAAACAGAATCTGGCCCAGGCCGAGGCCAGGGCGCTGGCCGAAATCCGCGATGTCACGGTCGATGTCGCGATCGCCGCGACCGCGGATTTGATCGCGGAGAACCTGGACGAGGCGCGATCGGCGGCCCTTCTCGATCGGTCCATCGACGATCTCGGCCCCCGTCTCGCCGCCGCGACGGACCGGTAACGCGGTCTCCGAGCAAGGCGATGAGCAGCGGGGGTATTTAGGGCAGGCAAAGAAAAATGGCATCAATAGATGAATTGGAAAATGGAGTCAGTGGAAAATGGAGTCAAAAAAGGGGGTCATTGAAAAAAGGGGGTCATTGTACTTATTCAAGAGCATTCCCGCGCCTGAATCTGATGCCGTTCCGGTCTTATGGGTCATGAGTCCCCTGGCTGGTCCGGCCGTCTTCGAGCCATAAAAGTTCAATGACCCCTTAACCAGACCTCGATCGACTT
This sequence comes from uncultured Rhodospirillaceae bacterium, assembly GCA_913045505.1. Taxonomy (GTDB): domain Bacteria; phylum Pseudomonadota; class Alphaproteobacteria; order UBA7887; family UBA7887; genus CAJWQN01. The sequence goes on from CAJWQN010000018.1 coordinate 7,798, forward strand.
GGTGCCCGGATCGTAGGCGACGAAATCGGTAAAGGTGCCGCCAACGTCGATCCCCACCAAATAGCCTGACATGCCGTCCCCCCGCGCCGTCGCGCCACGCCGCGCCACGCCGGGGGGTGTCTCGGCGCCGATCGGCATTGCAACGGTTGCGCGGCGCGCGAATACTGCCGGCCATGTTTCCGATCAAGGACATTCTCGACGATCCCAAGCCGGTGGTCCGCATCTGCGATGTCGGCGCCATGGTCCACGAGCTGGGCACCGAGCCCCATCACTCACTCATCACCCAAGGTCTCGCCCATGTGGTCGGCTTCGAGCCCAACGACAACGAACGGCGGAAAGCTCGGGAACTATTGGGTCCCGATCATGTGATCCTGCCTTATTTCATCGGCGACGGCTGCCGCGGCCAGTTTCGAATCGGCCGCTTTCCCATGACCTCGTCCCTCTACGAGCCCAATATGGCGCTGCTGGAAAAATTCTCCGACCTGGCGGCGTTCCACGAGGTCAAGGAGGTGCGTGAGGTGTCCACCCACCGCCTTGACGACGTCGCCGAACTGGGCGCGGTCGATTATCTCAAGATGGACGTACAGGGCGCCGAACTCGACGTGATCGGCGGTGCCGGGCGCACCTTATCGGAAGCCGTGGTGGTGCAAACCGAAGTCGAGCTGATTCCGCTCTACAAGGATCAGCCGCTGTTCGCCGATATCGACCGCGCGCTCCGGGCGCACGGTTTTCAGTTCCACCGGTTTCTGCAACTGACCGGCAAGATCTTCAAGCCGCTGGCGTTCAAGGATTCGACCAAGTCCTCGCTCGGCCAACAACTCTGGTCCGACGCCATCTACGTCAAGGATTTCATGGCCTTCGATAAGCTGGCGCCGGAGCGATTGCTGGCCCTGGCGATCGTGATGCACGAGGCCTATCGGTCCTATGGCCTGGTCCACCTGGCTCTGGAGGCCCGCGACCGCCAGATCGGCGGCACCCTCGCGGCGGCCTATCTGGAGCGCCTGCTGGCCTGAGCGGCCACCGCCCGGTCATCGTCCGGTACCGGTATTACCGGTATTGAAGGATGAGCCGCCGAGACACGCCCCGGCGGCGCCCGCCCTAAAGACCGGCGAGGATATTTTCGGCGCTCGAAACGTCGAGCCCGGGACCGTCCTCGACCGCCAGCTTGGTGACCGCGCCGTTGTCCACCACCATGGCATAGCGTTGCGAACGCTCGCCCAGGCCGAAGCCGCGACCGTCGAGTTCCAAACCGACCGCACGGGTGAAATCGCCGTTGCCGTCGGCCACCATGGTAACCGTGTCGCCCGAGCCCAGGTCCTTGGCCCAGGCCGCCATCACGAACGGATCGTTGACCGACAGGCAGACGATGGTCTCGATACCCTTGTCCTCGAGCGCGCCCGCATGGCTCATGAATCCGGGCACATGTTTCGATGAGCAGGTTGGCGTGAACGCGCCGGGCAGCGCGAACAGAACCGCTTTCTTGCCGGCGAACAGATCATCGGTCGTGATCTCCCCCATCCCGTCCGGCCCCAAATGCTTGAACGTGACCGCCGGCAGCTTGTCACCCACTTTGATTGTCATCGAGTCGATCTCCCTGAATGATGACCACAGTCTCCACCTCGGCGCGGTCTTCGCCGCGCACCCATTCATACCATGTTCGTGGCATCCGCGAAGCGGACAAGACGTGGCGTCAATCGGCCCGCGCTTGAGGGCCTACACGAGGCCCGGCGCCGGCCGTTTCCAGCGCCCGCAAAACTTCGCTCTTGCTCAAAAGCTCCGAGAGCACCAGACCATCGGGAGCACCGGGACCGTAAACCACGTTGAACGGAATTCCGTAGCGGCCGAAGCTCGTCAGGTAATTGGCGATCGCCGGATCCGGCGTGGTCCAATCGGCGCGCATGGCGACCACCGCCGGGTCTTCGAGGCGCTGGGTGATTTCGGCGGTCTGCAGGACCAGCGATTTGTTGACCTTGCAGGTGACGCACCAGTCCGCGGTGACGTCGACGAACACCACCTGTCCGGCGGCGACCAGGGAGGCGATCCCGTCTTGATCGAACGGCCGCCAGGCGGTACTGGCGGCGGCGTGGACCAGGCCGTCCGACGGCGGCGGGGCGAACTGCCCGGGGACCAGGAAGGCGAAAGCCGACAACCCCGCGACCGCGGCGGCGGCGGCGCCGGCCTGCCGGGCGCCCTGCCAGCGGACGCCCATCAGCCACAACAGCGAGGCGATCGCCATCAGCACCACGGCCAGAACAAGGGCGCCGCCCAGGCCCGACTGGGCCGAAATCACCCAGAGCAGCCAAATCGCGGTCGCCGCCAGTGCCAGGCCCATGGTCCGGCGGACCCAGACCATCCACGGACCCGGCCGCGGCAGGCGGGTCGCCAATCCGGGCGCCGCCGCGACCACCAAATAAGGCGCCGCCATGCCGAGGCCGAGAGCGGCGAATACGGTGAAAATCTCACCGGGGCCGCGACTCAACGCGAACCCGACCGCGGTCCCCAGAAATGGCGCCGAGCACGGCGTCGCCAACAAGGTCGCCAACGCCCCGGTCCAAAAACTCCCGCCCAGGGTCGGGCCATCGCCGTCGTGAACGCCGCGCATGGCCAAGCCGCCGACCCAGGCCGGCATGCGAAACTCGTAAAAGCCCATCAAGTTGCAGGCGAACAGGACCAGCACCACCGCCAGGAACACCAGGAACAGAGGCTCCTGGAACTGCATGCCCCAACCGACCATGCTGCCGCCCAATTTCAGGACCACCGCGCCGGCCGCCAAAGCCAGAAACGAAACCACGATCCCCGCGGCCGAGGCCAGGAAGCTCGCCGTCACCTGGCGGCGGTCGCCGCCACCGTGGCTGATCACGCCCAGCAGCTTGATCGACAACACCGGCAATACGCAGGGCATCAGGTTGAGAATCAGCCCGCCCAGCAATGCCACGCCCAAAACGGAGGCCAGCACCCACCAGCCGTGATCCGCGGCCGCCGCGGCGGCCCCGACCGGGGCCACCGGGGCCACCGGCACCGTGAAGACAACCGCCCGCGCGTCGTCGGCCAGGGTCACCGTGATCTCCGCGCCCATGAGATCGCGCCCGCCCCGGGCCTGAACCGGCACCAGCAGTTCGGCACTCAAGGAATCGGCGCTCAAAGCCGAGGTGCTGGCCGGGAATCGGTATTCCGGCGGCCCCTCGACGAACAATTCGGGAGATTCGAACCCGGTCTCGGAGCGCACCTTGATCTGGAGCACCTGATCGGGCGGCGCGCCGCGGACGCCGACCGCCTCGATCGCGATGCCGGCGCCCTCCGGCGCGCCCGGCACCTTGGCCGCATAGCGGTCGATCATTTGGGTAAACGGGTTGGCGCGAGTCGGACCGGCGGGCAGATCCAGCGCCAGATTCGCGGTAAATGGGATGCAAATCGTCTCGCAGGCCTGATAATCGACCACGGCACGCACCGAGAGCGCCTCTCCCGGGCGCTCCAGACGGACGACCAAGGGGAACACCGTGGCGTCCAGATACCCGACCGTTTCCAGTTCGCCGGCCTCGAAGAACCGCAGCGGCGCCGGCCAACTCATGTCGGCCGCGGCCAGGTTGGACGACCCGTCGTAGCGGAGCACCGGCGGTGAGCCGGCGTCGCCCGGGGAGCGCCAATAGATCTTCCAACCGGGCTCGAGCCGGAATTGCAGGCCCAGGCGCACCGTCTCGCCCTCGCCGACCGCGTCGGAGCCGGCGATCAATCGAACCTCGGTGAAGTCGGTCTGATCCCAGGCCGAGGCCGTGATCGCCCATGCATCGCCCGCGCCGCCGGCGATGGTTGCCGCGGCCAGCGCCATCGCCGCCCAGGCACCGCGTTTCAAGAAGGGTCGCCCTGATTTCAAGGTCGTCACATCCTACAAGCCCGATACATGTTCATATATTATATCGTACATCGGAAACCGTGCGCGTCCAGCCTTCACAATTTCTTCGATTCGGTCACGATCGCGCGATCTTGCCTTCCGCGACGCCAAGGCATAGTTTTTGAATATGAGTCTCGGCGCCGAACAAGATGGGTACCTGTCCGGTCGATTGCTGATCGCGATGCCCAATATGTCCGATCCGCGTTTCGCGCGCTCGGTGGTGTATTTGTGCTCCCACAATGTCGATGGGGCGATGGGGCTGGTGGTCAACAAGCTGATCGGATCGCTTTCGTTCAGCGACCTGTTGAAGCAGATGGAAATCGAGCCCGAGGATGTCGACGACGAATTTCGGGTCCATTTCGGCGGCCCGGTCGAATCGGGTCGCGGCTTCGTGCTCCACTCCAAGGATTACCAGAGCGAGGCGACCATGCATGTGGACGGCGAGATCGCGCTGACCGCGACCATCGATGTCCTACGCTCGATCGCCGACGGCAAAGGCCCGAATCGGGCCTTGTTCGCGCTGGGATATGCCGGCTGGGCTCCGGGCCAGCTCGATTCGGAGATTCAGGCCAACGGCTGGCTTCATGTCGATGCCGACAATAATCTTGTGTTCGACCATGAGCACGAAACCAAGTGGGAGCGGGCGGTGGCCAAGGTCGGCATCGATCTCTCCTTGCTGTCGACGGATGCCGGTCACGCCTAGGAGCCAAGGCACCTCGATCGCCCGGCCCAAGAGTTCGGGATGGGGACATGAATCTTCATAGGCTGCTGGCGGCGCGTGCCGAGGCCGCGAACCCGGTCCGGGTCGGCCTGATCGGCGCGGGCAAGTTTGGCGCCATGTTCCTGGCCCAGGCGCGGCGGACGACGGGGCTTCATATTCTGGGCATCGCCGATCTGGATGTGGCCCGCGCCCGCGCGTCCTGCCACGAGACCGGCTGGACCGCGGAGCAAATCGGCGCCGCGTCGCTCTCGGAGGCACTCCGGGGTGGCGCCACCTATTTGGGCGATGACGCCGAGGCCCTGATTCGCGCCGACGGTCTGGACGTGGTGATCGAGGCCACCGGCAATCCGGTCGCCGGCATTCGCCACTGCCTGGCCGGACTGGAGCACGGCCGGCACATGGTGATGGTCAATGTCGAGGCCGATGTGGTCGCCGGGCCGCTGCTCGCCCGCCGGGCGCGCCAAGCCGGGCTCGTCTACAGCCTCGCCTACGGTGATCAGCCGGCGCTGATCTGCGAGCATGTCGATTGGGCACGGGCCGCCGGATTCGATGTGGTCTGTGCCGGCAAGGGCACCCGTTACCACCCGTCTTTTCATCAGTCGACGCCGGAGACCGTGTGGGACAACATCGGGATCACCGCCGCCCAGGCCCGACGCGGCGGCATGAACCCGAAAATGTTCAACAGTTTCGTCGATGGCACCAAGTCGGGTATCGAAATGACCGCGGTCTGCAACGCCACCGGCCTGACCCCGCAGCCCGGCGGTCTCGGCTTCCCGCCGACGCCGTCCTACGCGCTGGCCGAAACCTGCAAACCCCGCGCCGACGGCGGTGTCCTCGCCCATCGCGGCACCACCGAAGTGGTGTCGTCTCTCAACCGCGACATGACCCCGGTCGACAGCCACATTCAAATGGGCACTTATGTGGTCGTCGAAACCGACAGCGACTACGTCCGCCATTGTTTCGAGGAATACCGGATGCTGCCCGACCGATCGCTCCGGTTCGCGGCGCTCTACCGCCCCCTTCACATGATCGGCCTCGAGCTCGGCATTTCGGTCGCTTCCGTGGCCCTGCGCGGCGAGCCGACCGGGGCGCCGGACGGGTTTCGCTCCGACGTGGTCGCGACCGCCAAGCGCCCGCTCGGGGCCGGCGAGCTGCTCGACGGCGAGGGCGGCACCACGGTCTGGGGCAAGCAGATGCCGGCGCCCGAGTCCCTGGCGCGGGGCAGCTTGCCGCTTGGCCTGGCCTCGGGCGTCGCCTTGGTTCGCGACGTGCCTGAGGGCGCGGAGCTCACCTGGCGGGACGTGGCCATCGATGCGACCGACCCGGCGGTGGTGATCCGGCGCCAGATGGAGGCCGCGTTCGCCCGCCCCGACAAAGGCGCCGAAGCCGCCGAATAAAGCGATTTCCGAGCAAGTGGAATCGGTGTCGGCCTCTTCAAGATTTAGCAGGCTGCTGAAAAACTCGGTTGCGAAGGTTCCAAGCGCAACGAAAGAATCATGAACGGTGTTTCCACGAATCGATCTTGCGTGATGCGGTGTTTGAACGAAACAATATTGCCGGAGATCATGCCCCAAAACCCTTTTTCAGCAGCCTGCTCGAAATTTGAGGGGCAGTTTAAGGGGTCATTGTATTTTTAGAACGCGACCGCGTGCAAGCCTGCCATTTTTAAGGGGACATTGAACTTTAATTGCCTTGCCACGAGCAAGCGAATCAAGAAGAAGGCTCATGATCGATGAAAGTTGGAACAACAACGGATCCCGCCCTTGGAATTCTGGTCTATAAGTACAATGACCCCATTCTTGCAGCTCACAACAACCGCATTTCACAATGATCCCATTTCCAATGACTCCATTTCTGCAATGACCGCATTTCTGTATCGGCTGTCTCGGACACGCTGGATGGGGGCAAACCGCCTCGGGCAAACGCGCTAGACGTGCTGGCCGCCGTTGATGTGGATTTCGGCGCCGGTGACGTAGCTCGACTGCTCCGAGCACAGGAAATAGATGGTCTTGGCCACCTCCTCGGGGGTGCCGAGCCGGCGCAAGGGGATATCGGGGATCATCTCGGTCTCGGTCTCGGGCGACAGGATCGCGGTCTTGATCTCGCCCGGCGCGATCGCGTTCACGCGAATGCCGCGCGGCCCGAAATCGGCCGCCATCTCGCGGGTCAGCGCGGCCAGCGCGGCCTTGGACGTGGCGTAGGCGGTGCCCGCGAACGGGTGGACCCGGCCGCCCGCGATCGAGGTGACGTTGACGATCGCGCCGGCGCCCGCCTCCAGCTCGGCGACCAAGCCGCGGGCGAGCATGATCGGGGCGAAAAAGTTGATCTGAAACACGTCGCGCCAGTCTTCGGCCCCGGTGGTCAGCGAATCCAGGCGCTCACCTTGGCCGCCCTTGGGCGAAATGCCGGCATTGTTGACCAGCGCGTGCAAGGGTCCGCCGTTCAACTTGGCCCGCAACACGCCGATCTGCTGGGCGAGCGAATCGGTGTCGCCGAGGTCGATCTGCATATGGTCCTCCGGTCCCGCCTCCCAAGGGCAGTCCTCGGGAAAGGCATGGCGGGAACAGGTGATCACGCGCCAGCCGGCACTGGAAAAGCGCTTGACCGTGGCATGGCCGATGCCCCGGCTGGCACCGGTCAGGATCAACGTCCTCCGCTCCCCCTCGGTCATGGCTCAGTCCCTCTCAGTCCGCCTTCCGGAGGACGTAGGTGCCGGGCGCCGGCGCCAGCGCCGCCAGGCCGCCGGCGCCCGGGATTCGGGCCGCGACCTTGGCCCCGCTCTTGCGCGCGCTCCACCTTCGCCAGTCCACCCACCAGGATTCATCGTGGCTCTCGGCCCGCTCCAGCCAGCGCTCCGCCGATTTGGGCAGCCGCCGGTTGGTCCAATGTCCGTATTTGGCGCTGGCCGGCGCATTGGTAACCCCGGCGATATGACCGGACCCGCCGAGGACGAACCGGACCGGGCCGCCATACAGCCCGCACGCCTTGTAGGCCGATTGCCAGGGCGCGATGTGGTCCTCGCGGCTGGCCATGACGTACACCGGCACCGTGACCCGACCCAGGTCGATGGGCACGCCGGCGATCTCGATCCCGCCGGGCTCGACCAGACGGTTCTCCTGATACATCTTGCGCAGATAGAAGGAATGCATCCGCCCCGGCATTCGGGTGCTGTCGCCATTCCAGTACAACAGGTCGAACGGGATCGGGTCGCGCCCGAGCAGATAGTTGTTGACCACGAACGACCAGATCAGGTCGTTGGCGCGCAGCATGTTGAACGTGGTCGCCATCGCGCTCGCGTCGAGGGTGCCGCCCTGCTCGTCCATGCGCTTTTCCAGGGCCTCGATCTGGGCTTCGTCGATGAACACGCCCAATTCGCCGGGCTCGGAGAAATCGACCTGCGTGGCCATGAAGGTCGCCGCCGTGATGCGCTCATCGCCGAGCGCGGCGTTGTAGGCCAGGGTCGTCGCCAACAGGGTTCCGCCCAGGCACAGCGCCGCCGCCGTCACCTCCTTCGCGCCGGTCGCCTGCTCGATCGCGTCCAGGGCCGCGACCGGACCCTCGAGCAGGTAATCCTCGAATCCCTTCTCGGCCAAGCTCCGGTCCGGGTTGACCCAGGAAATCATGAACACGGTGTAGCCCTGATCGACCGCCCATTTGACCCAGGAATTCTCCGGCCTGAGATCCAGGATGTAATATTTGTTGATCCACGGCGGCACCATCAACAACGGTCGCTGGTAAACCTTTTCGGTGCCGGGGTCGTACTGGATCAGCTCCATCAGCTCGTTCCGGTAGATCACCTGCCCGGGCGTCGAGGCGACGTTCTCGCCGACCGTGAACGCGGAGGTATCGGTCATCTTGATTCGCAGCTGGCCTTCGCCCGCGGCCAAGTCTTCGAGCAGGTTCTCGAGGCCCTTGACCAGATTCTCGCCCTTGGTGTCGAGGGTCTCGCGCAACACTTTTGGGTTGGTCAGGACGAAATTGGTCGGCGCCAAGGCGTCGGCGAACCGCCGGGTATAAAAATCGACCTTTTGGGCGGTTTTGGCGTCCAGACCCTCGACCCCGGCCACGGTCGATTGCATCGAGCGCGCGGCCAGCAGGTAGGACTGCTTGACGAAATCGAACACCGCGCTCTCCTGCCAGGCCGTATCCTTGAATCGGCGGTCGCCGATCTCGGGTTCGATCAGGGGCCCGGCATCGCCACCCATCATGCGCTGACCGGCATGCTGCCAAAGCCGCAGGCTGTCTTGCCAATAATTCATCTGGGCCTGGGCCAGCTTGCCCGGATCGGCCATCATCTTGACGGTCATGTCCAGGAACGCGACCGAAATGTTCAACGGGTCGGCGAGCCCCAGGCCCGATTGCGCCGGGCGGGCCAGGAACGCCCGCACCAGCTTTTGGCTGGATTCCGCGATCCGCGCCATGTTCTGGGCGAAGACGGCCGAATCGGCTGTGGATCGAGAGGAGTCGGAGGCCTGCGTCATGAGCTGATATCCAAACCGGTCGGGCCGGGGCGCGGCGGCGGCACATCCGCGGCCGCGCCACCGTGGCGGGGATCGGCCGGCTTTCCTTTTGCTTCTCCCAGGTTTACCTTGGCATGGATCGAAATTGTCGGAATCTTTCCGTTCGTCAGGCGGCGGTCGCGCCGATGGCGGACGGCCCAGGCCAACCTTTTTACAGCACTCGAGAGTCGGATCATGCAAGTACTTAGAGGTTGCCGCGGTGCGGATCAAGTGAACACGGGCGGGCAGCGCGGTTGGCTCTTGGCCGGCATATGCTTCGCCACCGCCGCCTTGCTTGCCGGCTGTTCGGCGGTGCCCGACGAATTGAATCCGGTCGAATGGGTCAGCGCGGTCACCGATTGGGTGGAAGGCGGCGACGGCAACCTCGACCCGGAGATGCAGCGGCGCATCGACGAGGAGCGCGCCCGTGGCGTTCCCGGCTCCGATGACCCGTTCCCGTCGCTGGCATCGGTGCCGGACGAGCGCCCCGGCGCCACCGCCTATGAACAACGCCAGGCAATCGCCGAGAGTCTGATCGCGGATCGCGAGCATGCCCGCTACATCGACGATCCGGTTGCCATGGAGGCCGAGACGGCGCTGCCCTGGCAGTCCGACCAGTCCGCGCCGGTGGCGACGGCGGCCACCGAAGTGCCGCCGCCTTCGGATACGCGGACGCTCAACGTGCCACCGGCGTCCGTCGCCACCCGGCGGGGGCAGCCGGCGCTATCGGCTCGCCAGTCGGCGCCGGCGCGGCGCGCCGAGCTGGTCCGGGCCACGGCCTTTCCGATCCAGCCGCCGCCGGTCGCCGCGGCGCAGGATTGGTCCGAAGTCGAGCAAGTGTTCTATCGGATGTTCGCGGCATCCGGCGGCGCCGGCGACTTCAGTTACCAGGGAAGCACGCCCCCAAATGTCGATCCGGCGTACGCGACGCTGGCCACGGGCGGCGTCGGCACGGCGCCGATCCGCGTCTCGCCCGGAGCGACCCGCCAATCGATGCATGCCGCCGTCGTCTATTTTGGCCACAGTTCGGCGCGGCTGTCGCGAGAGGATCACGAGGTGCTGCGCCAAGTCGCCGCCGCGCATAGCGAATATGGCGGCGTGGTGCGGGTGGTCGGCCATGCCTCGAGCCGCACCCGGACCAATGACATCGCCGAGCACAAGATCGCGAATTACGAGATTTCGGTGGATCGGGCGCGGGCCGTGGCCGAGGAGTTGATCAGTCTCGGGGTCGCCAAGGAAAACCTGTTTGTCGATGCGATGGCCGATACCATGACGCAATATTCCGAAGCGACGCCGATGGGCGAGGCCGCGAACCGGCGCACCGACATTTATCTCGACTTCGTGACCACCGGTCAAAGCTGAGCGAGGCGGGTGCCGCACCGCCAACGCGATGGAACGAGAGTTCGAGAGAATCCGGCGACTGCCGCCCTATGTGTTCGCCGAAGTCAACCAGATGAAGGCACGCGCCCGGGCCGCCGGGCGCGACATCATCGACTTCGGCATGGGCAATCCCGACTCGCCGACGCCGGAGCATATTGTCGACAAGCTGGTCGAAACGATCCGCGACGGGCGCACCCATCGCTATTCGACCTCGCGGGGCATTCCGGGCCTGCGCCGGGCGCTGGCGGGCTATTACGACCGGCGGTTCGGGGTCGCGCTGGACCCGGAGGATGAAGTCGTCGTCACCATGGGCTCCAAGGAGGGCTTGGCCAACCTCGCCTCGGCGATGTCGGCGCCGGGCGACGTCATTCTGGTCCCCAACCCCAGCTATCCGATTCATCCCTACGGATTCGTCATAGCCGGCGCCGCCGTCCGCCATATCCCGACCGGACCGGATCATGATTTCATGGTCGAGTTGGACAGCGCGGTCCGGCACAGCGTCCCGCCGCCCAAGGTCCTGGTGCTGAACTATCCCTCGAATCCGAGCACCGCCGTGGTCGATCTGGGGTTTTACGAGGACGTGGTGGCGTTCGCGCGTCGCCACGACATCTACATTCTGTCCGATATCGCCTATGCCGAAATCTATTTCGAATCCGGGCCGCCGCCGTCGCTGTTGCAGGCCAAGGGCGCCCGCGACATCGCGGTCGAGTTCAGCTCGCTCTCCAAGACCTATTCGATGCCCGGATGGCGGATCGGATTCGCCGCCGGCAACACCCGTCTGGTCGGCGCCCTGGCGCGCATCAAGTCCTATCTCGACTACGGCGCCTTCACGCCGATCCAGGTTGCCGCGACCGCGGCACTCAACGGGCCGCAAGATTGTGTCGCCGAAACCCGAAAGCGCTATCGCGACCGCCGGGATGTCCTGGTCGACGGCCTCGCCCAAGCCGGCTGGCGGGTGCCGCGGCCATCGGCGACCATGTTCGTCTGGGCCCCGATTCCGGAACCGTTCGCGGCCATGGGCTCGCTGGAGTTCTCCAAATGGCTGTTGGAGGAAGCTCAGGTGGCGGTATCGCCGGGAATCGGATTCGGCGAGTATGGCGAAGGTTTCGTTCGGTTCGCCTTGGTCGAAAACAGGCAGCGGATCCGCCAGGCGGTGCGCAACATCAAGGCTTTTCTGGGCGCCCATGCGCCAGGCCGGGGCGCCGCCGACACCCAGGCGATCGCTTCTTGACCCCGCCCCTCAGAATTGCCGTCGCCGGCTTGGGAACGGTCGGCGCCGGCACTCTCGCGTTGCTGGCCCGCCACGATGCGCTGTTGGCGATGCGTTGCGGGCGGCGGTTGGAGGTCACGGCCGTGTGCGCCCGTGACCGTGACCGCGATCGTGGCGTCAGTCTGGACGGAATCGCCTGGCATGACACGGTGGAATCCCTGGCCCATGCCGATGGCGACGTGGTGGTCGAGTTGATCGGCGGCGCCTCCGGCGCGGCCCTGGATCTGGCCCGCGCCGCCTTGGCGGCGGGCAAGCACCTGGTCACCGCCAACAAGGCGCTGATCGCCCACCACGGCCCGGAACTTGCCCGCATCGCCGAAGGCGCCGGCCTCAACCTCGCCTATGAAGCCGCCGTGGCCGGTGGTATCCCGATCGTCAAGGGGCTGCGCGAGGGGCTGGCCGGCAACCGGATCGACTCGATCCACGGCATCCTGAACGGCACTTGCAATTACGTCCTGACCACCATGCGCGAAACCGGCCGCGATTTCGACGACGTGCTCGGCGAGGCCCAGGCGCTCGGCTACGCCGAGGCCGATCCGAGCTTCGACGTCGACGGCATCGATTCGGCGCACAAGCTTGCGATCCTGTCGAGCGTGGCATTTGGCGCCGACATCGATTTCGGCGCCGTCTACGTGGAGGGTATCCGCGGCATCGCGCCGCTCGATCTGGTCTTCGCCGAGGAACTGGGCTACCGGATCAAACTGTTGGGTCTCGCCCGTGCCGAAGCTGGGGGCATCGCCCAGCGGGTCCATCCCTGCATGGTGCCCAAGGCGGCCCCGATCGCCCAGGTCGAAGGCGTGCTCAACGCGGTCGTGGCCGACGGCGACTTCGTCGGCGGCACCGTTTACGAAGGCCCCGGGGCCGGCGCCGGGCCGACCGCTTCGGCGGTGGTCGCCGATCTGATCGATATCGCGCGCGGTGGCCGGGTGCCCACGTTCTCGATCCCGGCCGCCGAGATGCGGGCGCTGGCGCCGGTTCCGATCGAAAACCGAATCGGCCCCTATTACGTGCGTTTGATGGTCGTTGACCGTCCCGGCGTCATCGCCGACATTACCGCTTGCCTGCGTGACCATCAGGTGTCGATGGAAACGATGATCCAGCGGGCGCGCAAGCCGGGTGAGGCGGTGCCGGTGGTGATGACCGTGCATGACGTGAAGGAAGCGGCAATGGGCGCCGCCATCGATCAGATCGGGCGTTTGCCGACGGTGCTCGAATCGCCGCACATGATCAGAATCGAGGCCTTGTGATCTGACGCCGGCGCGAGACCGGCCCTGCCCTGGAGAGGATCATGGACAAACACGGAACGCTAGACCGGAACCTGGCCCTCGAGGTCGTCAGGGTCACCGAGGCGGCGGCGATGTCGTGCTCGCGACTGATGGGCCGGGGCGACGAGATGGCCGCCGACCAGGCCGCGGTGGACGCCATGCGCAAGGCTCTCAACGGCCTCGCCATCGATGGCACGGTGGTGATCGGCGAAGGCGAGCGCGACGAAGCGCCCATGCTCTTTATCGGCGAAAAGGTTGGCGCCGGCGGACCCAAGGTCGATATCGCCCTCGACCCGCTGGAAGGGACCACGATCTGCGCCACCGGCGGTGCCAACGCGCTTGCCGTGATCGCCATGGCCGAGGAAGGCGGCCTGCTTCAGGCGCCGGATGTCTACATGGACAAGATCGCGGTTGGCGGCGGATTGCCGGACGGAGTCGTCGACCTGGACCAGGAGCCGGCCCAGAATCTGGCCAGCCTGGCAGGGGCCAAGGGCGTACAGGTGTCCGATCTGGTCGCCTGCATCCTCAATCGGCCGCGTCACGAGGAGCTGATCGCCAAGACCCGCGAGGCGGGCGCCCGGATTCAATTGATCCAGGACGGCGATGTCGCCGGCGTGATCGCCACCGCCCGCCCGGACACCGGAATCGATATCTATATCGGTACCGGCGGCGCGCCCGAGGGGGTTCTGGCGGCGGCCGCGCTGCGTTGCATCGGCGGCCAGATGAATGGTCGGTTGCTGTTCCGCAACGACGAGGAACGGGACCGCGCGCACCGGCTCGGGGTCACCGACCTCAACCGAAAATACA
>CAJWQN010000019.1 GCA_913045505.1 uncultured Rhodospirillaceae bacterium
TTCTGGATCTCTACCCGGAAATCTCGGTGAGTTTGCTGGTCGTCGATGTGGACCTGGACCTGAGCATGCGCGAAGCCGACGTCGCGATCCGGGTCACCGCGCCGACCCAGCCCGATCTGATCCAGCGCCATCTGTTCACCGGTCATTTCGGAGTTTATGCGGCGCCGTCCTATCTCAACAAATTCGGCACCCCGCACGACATTGGCGACCTGGCGCGGCACCGGGTGGTGACGTTCGGTTCCGAATTGCCGTCGCCGTTCGCCGACATCGATTGGCTTGCCGAGGCGGTGCGCAGGGTGGATGCGAATTTCCAACCGGCGCTGACCGTGAACAACACCTACGGCATGTATCGTGCGGTGCAGACCGGGATCGGTATCGCCACCTTGCCGAACTTCTTGGCCGAGGGCGACAGCCAATTGGTCAGCGTTCTGGGCGACCTCTCGACACCGCGGGCGGAGGGCTTCTTCGTCTATCCCGCCGAGCTTCGCAATTCGCAGCGCATTGAGGTATTTCGCGACTTCCTGCTCCGCAAGGTGGCGGCGACTCGGTTCTAAATTGGTACCATCCCGCGCGGAGCGGTCGTCAATCGGTTCCGATCAGCGCCGGCAACGCGGCCATGTCGGTGAACACCTCGGCGCCGGCCGCGGCCAAGCGGGCGCCGTGGTCACGCCCGACATGGGTGCCCCCGGCATAACCCAACACCCTCATGCCCGCGGCGCGGCCCGCGCGCGTGCCTGGGATGCTGTCCTCGACCACCACGCAAGCGGCGGGCGCGACGCCCGTGTGGTGGGCGGCGTAGAGGAACAAATCCGGATGGGGCTTGCCGCGCGGCACCGAGCGGGCGCTGAACAGGCGGCCGTCGAAATAAGGCATGAGCCCGGTCAGGCCCAAAGTCAGGGTCATTTTTTCGATGGTTCCGCTCGAGGCCACGCAAACCGGGTGAGTGATGCGGTCAAGCGCGGTTCCGATTTCCGGCACAGGCCGCAGTTTCCGGCGGAACGCTTCAAAAGTCTCGGCCTGCACCCGCCGGGCGAAATCCGGCGGCAGCTCCTGGCCACGCTCGGCCTCGACCATGATCATGATCGATTCCAGATTGTGGCCGACAAACCGTTCCACCGACTCGGCAAAGGTACAGGGATAGCCGGCGCTGCTCAGCGTCTCCGCCAGCACCCGGTTGGCGATCGGCTCGCTATCGACCAGGACCCCGTCGCAATCGAAGATGACCAGTGCGGTCATACCACGGCTTGCCGACGATCGTGTTCAGGCATAGAGCCGCTGGTCCGCCAAGCCGTCGTAGAGATCGGCCACGTATTCGCCATAGCCGTTGAACAGCAGGGTCGGCACGCTCTCGCCCGTGCCCAACACCTTTTCCGTTGCCTGGCTCCAGCGGGGATGGGTGACCTCCGGATTGACGTTGGCCCAGAATCCGTATTCGTCCGGTGCGATCTCCTCCCAGAAGGTGGATGGGCGGGTTTCCGTGAACTCGAACCGGACGATCGACTTGACCGACTTGAAGCCGTATTTCCACGGTACCGCGAGCCTGAGCGGGGCGCCGTTCTGCTTCGGTAACGGCTTTCCATAGATACCGGTGACGATCAACGCCAACTCGTTGGTCGCCTCGGCGATGGTGAGGCCTTCCGTATAGGGCCAGGGATACCAGCTCTGGCCCTGACCGCGCGCCACATCCGGGTTTTGGAAGGTCCGCATGGTCAGATATTTGGCGCCCCCAAGGGGCCGCGCAAAGTCGACCAATGCGCTCAGCGGAAAGCCCGTCCACGGCACCGCCATCGACCAGGCTTCGACGCAGCGATGCCGGTAGAGCCGTTCCTCCAGGGGCATCCTGGCGATCAGCTCATCGGCTTCGATCGTGATCGGCTTTTCGACCATGCCGTCGATGACCACCTCCCAAGGCCGAATCGGCAGCTTCTGGGCAGCTTTCCAGACCTTCTTGTGGGTCCCGAACTCATAGAAATTGTTGTAAGTGGTGGCGTCATCCTCGCTGGTGAGCTCCCGGTCCAGCACGTAGCGCGCGTTGCGGGGGGCCGGATAAAGACCCGCGTTCGGGTCATCCTCGGCGCGGGCCAACGAAGCCAGTACCGGCGCCGCGCCGGCCAGCATCGAGCCGGCCGCGAGGCCCATGATCAAGCGCCGCCGGTTGACGAACAGGGACTCCGGCGTGGCCGCGGACTCGGGCAATGCCCAGCCCGGTAGGGTCTTGATGAGCATGGTCGGTCTCCACAATCGCGCGGGCGGTATTCCGCTTCCGCTTGTTAGCTCAGAATTTCCGCCCCGATCGTCAAGGGCGAGTCACGGAAGCGTGATCCGGCTCGTTCAAACCCGCGCGCAACCAGACCGCGGTATCGTGGAACACGCCGCCGCCGTTGGGCGGGCCTGGATCGGCACCAACCAGAGTGTTGATGCCGACGCCGCCTTCGAAGGCGCGGTTGGGCCAGATTCCCTCGACCACGACGACGCCGGGCTGGAGGCCGTCGAACAGTTCGGCATGGACCGTCACCGCGCCCCTGCGGTTGCCGACCCGAATCCTCTCGCCGTCGGCCGCGCCAATGCGGCGCGCGTCGTCGGGGTGTATCTTCACTCTCGGCCGCCTCTCCTTGGCGATCGAGGTTCGGGTCTCGGTGAACGAAGTGTTGAGATAGTTATGGGCGGGCGCGGTCACCATTCGGTAGGGGTGCTCGGCATCGGCGGCCTCGATCAACGGCGCGTGGTCCGGCAACGGCGGCAGCGCTCCGTGATCCGGCCCCTCCGCAGCCCAATCGGGCGCGAACCGAAATCGCCGGTCGGGGAAATCGAAGCCGTTCAGGAAGTGGGCGGTCTCGAAATCCGGCTGACAGTCGATCCAACGTTTGGCGGCCAGGTCATCGATCGTGCCCCAGCCCGAGGCCCGGAGCGTGGCGTCGATGATCTCCCATTCGGTCATGGCGAAGCCTGGGTGATCCGTGCCCAAGCGTTGCGCGAGCCCGCACAGAACCTCATGGTTGGAGCGCGACTCGCCGATCGGTTCGATCAGTTTCGGGCCCAGCAGAATATGCTGGTGACCGCCGCCCTGATAGAGGTCGTCATGCTCGACGAAGGTGGTGGCGGGTAGCAGGATATCGGCATAGCCGGCGGTCTCGGTGGCGAACTGTTCATGGACGCAGAGGAACAGGTCGTCACGGGCCAGCCCACGATTGACCGCCGCCGATTCGGGCGCGACCACGGCCGGGTTGGTGTTCTGGAACAGCATCGCGGTCACCGGCGGGCCGTCACCGAGGTCACCCGGATTGCCGAGCAGCACCTGGCCGATGCGTGACTGGTCGAGCACGCGCACGTCCGGATCAAGGGCGTCCAGGCCCTCGATCAAGGTCTTGTCCCAGTGATAGATGCCGCCATTGGTGTAAAACGCGCCGCCGCCCGGATGGCGCCATGCCCCGGTCACACTGGGCAGGCAGGCCACCGCGTGTACGTTGGGCGCGCCGTTGCGTGAGCGCGAAAAGCCGTAGCCGAGACGGATGAAGCTCCTCTCGGTGCCGCCGTAGAGCTTGGCGAAAGCCTCGATCTCGGCGACCGAGAGCCCCGTGATTTCGGCGGCCCAGGCCGGCGTGCGGGTTGCCAAATGGGCCTCCAGGCGCTCCGGGCAATCGGTGAATTCGGCCATGTAGGGGCGATCGGCGAAGCCGTCACGGAACAGCACGTGCATGACGCCCGCGGCCAGGGCACCGTCGGTGCCGGGGCGAAGCGCGAGATGGATGTCGGCGACCTGGGCGGTCCGGTTCCGGTAGGGATCGACCACGACCAGCTTGGCGCCGCGTTTCTTGCGCGCCTTCTGGATATGGCTCATCACGGTGACCTGGGTGGTCGCCGCGTTGGTACCCCAGGCCACGATCAGGTCCGACTGCGCCATTTCGCGGGGGTCCGGGCCGGTCATGCCGCCGACCGCCGCGTGCCAGCCGGCATTGACCAGGGTCGTGCAGAAGGTGCTGTGCTGGCCCGAATACCTCATCGCGTGGCGCAGGCGATTGATGCCGTCGCGCTGCACCAGGCCCATGGTACCGGCGTAATAATAGGGCCACACCGTCTCCGAACCATGTCGTTGGGCGGCGGCGATGAAAGCCTCGGCCACTTCGTCGAGCGCATCGTCCCAGGAGATCGGCGTGAAGCCGCCCTCGCCCTTCGCCCCGGCGCGGCGCAGCGGGGTCCGGAGCCGATCCGGATGATGGGTGCGCTCGGCGTAGCGGGCGACCTTGGCGCAGACCACCCCGGCGGTGTAGCTGTTGTCACGGGCGCCGTGGACCCGGCCGATGGTGTACCCATCCGGGCGATCGATTTCGAGCGCGCAAGTGCTCGGACAGTCGTGGGGGCAGACCGAGAAGACTTTTTCGACCGGGGAATCCTTGTCCATCGGAGTTTCCTAACCGAGCGCGGCCGAGGCGCGCTGGATGCGCCCACAGGCGTCTTCGAGAACCGCGTCGGAAGTCGCGTAGGAGATGCGGAAATAGGGATCGAGACCGAACGCCGAGCCGGGCACCACCGCGACGCCGACCGAGTCGAGCAGATAGTTCGCGAACGTTTCGCTGTCGGTGATCGCGGTGCCGTCGGGGGTGGTCTTGCCGGTCACCCCGGCGCAGTTGGGATAGACGTAGAAGGCACCTTCCGGCGTCCGGCAGGTCAGGCCCTCGGCCTCGTTGAGCATGCCGACGACCAGGTCGCGCCGCTTCCTGAACGCCGCGTTGCGCGCCGCCAGGAAGCTCTGGTCGCCGTTCAACGCCTCGACCGCCGCGGCCTGGGAGATCGAGGTCGGGTTGGTGGTGCTTTGCGACTGAATCTTGGCCATCGCCTTGATCAGCTCGACCGGGCCGCCGGCATAGCCGATCCGCCAGCCGGTCATCGCATAGGCCTTCGAGACACCGTTGATGGTCAGCGTGCGCTCATAGAGCGCGGGCTCGATCTGGGCGGGGGTGGTGAACACGAAATTGTCGTAGGTGATCTTTTCGTACATGTCGTCGGTCATCACCCAGACATCGGGATGGCGGACCAGAACTTCGGTCAACGCCTTGAGTTCTTCGCGGTCATAGGCCGCTCCGGAGGGGTTGGACGGGGAGTTCAGGATCACCCATTTGGTCCTGGGCGTGATCGCCGCCTCCAGGGTCTCGGGCGCCAGCTTGAAGCCGCTCCTGTCGCTGGTCTCGGCGAACACCGGCGTGCCGCCGGCCAGCAGCACCATGTCCGGATAGGAGACCCAATAGGGGGTCGGGATCACGACCTCGTCCGAGTCGTTCAGCGTCGCCATCAGGGCGTTGTAGAGAACCTGCTTGCCGCCGACGCCGACATTGATTTGCTCGATCCCGTAATCGAGACCATTATCGCGCTGGAACTTGGCGCAGATCGCCTCTTTCAGTTCCGGCGTGCCATCGACCGCGGTGTATTTGGTGAAGCCGGCGCGGATCGCGGCGATCGCCGCCTCGACCACGTTGTCGGGGGTGTCGAAATCAGGCTCGCCGGCGCCGAGCCCGATCACGTCGTTCCCGGCCGCCTTCAGCTCCCGCGCCCGGTTGGTCACGGCGATGGTCGGCGACGGTTTGACCCTATCCAAGCGGGCGGCGAGAAAGGCCATTACAGGCTCCACGACTGGGGTTGGACCGGGCACGACACAGCGTCCCGACCGCGACGTCCGAAGCTACGCCGGCCCCGATGCGCTTTCAACCGATAACCGGGCCGCTGTCGCTAACATGGGGTATGACCGGTCCATGTAACAGATGATCTGTCCGGATTTAGAATTCCTCCAGGAAATGGAGGAGTTCGATGGCCCGGATGGGCCAATTACAGGGACCGCAGTTGGCGAAGCTCGAGGATGTCCATGGAGGCCGGGTGCGGGGCGATCCGAGCCAGGCGCTCGACCAAGCCCACGGCGAGGGTGCAAATCATCCGGCGTGCCGGCAGCTGGGCCTCATCGACCGGAACCCGTCATCGCGGTCCATGGCGGGAAGGCGGCTACAGGAACCTCGATCCATCGTTCGCGCGATCCGCGCCCGCCTACAAATACAGCGACCAACGACCCCGACACCGCTCAGGCCGGGGCGACGAAGCTGTCGACCACCTTTTTGAGGCCGGCCTTGTCGAACGCGATTTCGAGTTTGTTGCCGCTCACCGCCTCGATTCGGCCATAGCCGAATTTTTGATGGAACACCCGCGCGCCGACCTCGAAGGTGCCCGGCCCGTGATCGTAGGTTTCGACCGAGATCGGTGTCGAATCGATGGTCCGGTTTTCGGCGTAGCGGTGCCAAAGGCTCCGGCGCCGGCCGATCCTCGGCCGCTCCGAATCGCCGGCGCCCGCCGGCGCGGCGCCGGGCTCGGCCAACCCGGCCTCGTAGGAGCCCATATCGGCGCGCCGCTCGACATGGGCCTCGGGCAGTTCTTGGACGAATCGCGACGGCAGCGCACTCACCCATTGGCCATGGAGCAGGCGGCTCGCGGCATAAAGTACCTGGGCGCGGCGCCGGGCCCGGGTCAGGCCGACATAGGCCAGCCGCCGCTCCTCCTCCAGCGCCTTCACCCCGCCCTCGTCGAGGGCGCGTTGATGGGGGAACAGGCCATCCTCCCAACCGGGCAGGAAGACGGTGTCGAATTCCAGTCCCTTGGCGCCATGCAAAGTCATCACGTTGGCCATGTCGTCGAGATTGGCCCCGGCATTGTCCATGACCAGGCTGACATGCTCGAGAAAAGTGTCGAGGCCGGCGAACTCCTCGAGCGCCGAAATCAGCTCCTTGAGGTTCTCGAGTCGGCCCGGCGCCTCGACCGATCGATCCGCCCGCCACATATCGGTGTATCCCGATTCCTCGAGCACGGTTTCGGCCAGCCGCGGCAACGGCATGGTTTGCGCGACGCTTCGCCAACGGTCGAGATTGTCGATCACCGTGCCCAATCCGGCTCGTGCCCGGCCCCGCAACTCGTCCGATTCGATCAGGATGCGGGCCGCCGCGATCAACGGCATGCCCCGGGCGCGAGCCAGCAGATTGAGGGTCTGAAGACTGGCCGCGCCGATCCCGCGTTTCGGCTTGTTGACGATGCGCTCGAAGGCCAGATCGTCATCGGGCTGCGCGATTGCCCGCAAATAGGCGATGGCGTCGCGAATCTCCAACCGTTCGTAAAAGCGCAAGCCACCAATCACCCGATAGGGCAGACCGATCTGGATGAATCGCTCCTCGAACGCGCGGGTCTGGTGGCTGGCGCGGACCAGCACCGCGACCTCGTTCAAGGCATGGCCGGCACGGCGCAGGCGCTCGATTTCGTCGCTGACCGCGCGCGCTTCCGCCTCGCCGTCCCAGACCCCACGCACCATGACCTTGTCGCCGCCTTGGGTGTTGGTCCACAGGCTCTTGCCGAGTCGTCCCTCGTTGTGGTCGATCAGTTCCGACGCGGCGCCCAGGATATGCGCGGTCGAACGATAGTTGCGTTCCAGTCGGATCACCCGGGCGCCGGCAAAGTCGGTCTCGAAGCGCAGGATGTTGCCGACCTCGGCGCCCCGCCAGGCGTAGATCGACTGGTCGTCGTCGCCCACGCAGCAGATGTTCCGATGGCCCTGGGCGAGCAGGCGAATCCATAGATATTGGGCGACATTGGAATCCTGATATTCGTCGACCAGAATGTATTTGAAGCGTCGCTGATAGTGGCGCAGCACTTCGGGATCCGCGGCGAACAAGACCAGATTGTGGAGCAGGAGGTCGCCGAAATCGGCGGCGTTCAAGGTCACCAGACGCTCCTGATAGGCGCCATAAAGCGCCACCGCCCGGCCGTTGGCGAACTCGCCGTTGACACTCCCTTCGGCCTTGTCGGGGGTGAGGCCGCGGTCCTTCCAGCGGTCGATGATCCCGGCCAAGGTTCGCGCCGGCCATTTTTTCTCGTCGATGTTGTCGGCGCTCAGAATCTGCTTGATCAGCCGAATCTGATCATCGGTATCGATGATGGTGAAGTTCGACTTGAGCCCGACCAGCTCGGCATGGCGGCGCAGCATGCGCGCGCCAATGGCATGGAAAGTGCCCAGATGCCAGCCCTCGACCGAACGCCCGACCAGGCTCTCGACCCGCGCCTTCATCTCGCGCGCGGCCTTGTTGGTAAAGGTGACGGTCAGGGTCTCGCCAGGCATGGCACGCCCGGTCTGGATAATATGGGCGAGTCGCGTGGTCAGCACCCGGGTCTTGCCGGTGCCGGCGCCGGCGAGCACCAGCACCGGGCCGTCGAGCGCCTCGACCGCCGCCGCCTGGTCCGGGTTGAGGGCCTCCAAATACCGCGCGGAGCCGGCTAGGGGAGCGGGCCCACACGCCTCCTCGAAGCCGCCGAGGTCGAATGGATCGGACATGGTTGGCACCAATATAGAGGAGGCCGGACGGGCGTGCATCACCCGCGCGATGCCCTGGCGCGCCGGTGCGCGACGTCCCGGCGCTTGGGCGCGCGGTGGCGTGGGCGCGGCCACTGCGCTATACCGGGCCTGTGCCGGCCGCGGCCGGCGGACGAGGAGGCAACCGGGCGCGGATCGAAAGCGTGCTGATATTCGCCATCGCCTTCGCGGTGCTCATGGCCGCGGCCGCGGCCGCCATCATGGCCTTGCGCCGGCGCGCGCTCCGAAAGCTCGCCTGGTCGGGCCAGGCACTTCTCGGCGCCAGCGTTATCGGTGTGTTTCAGGTCGATATCGGCGGCGCCCTGGCACCGTGGTTCGATCAGGATCCGACCGACATCGTCACCAAGGTCGCCGGCATCTTGTGGTGGCTGGCGCTCGCTTGGTTGACGGTCGAATGTCTCGAAGTGTTCCTGTGGCGGGGACTGCTGGCGATCGGCGAACGCCGGCGGGTGCCGCGTCTGCTCAGCGACCTGTCCACCGGTCTGATTTATGTATCCGCCGTCATCGCCATCATATATTTCGTCTTCGGCCAGTCGGTGACCGGGCTGCTGGCGACCTCGGGCGTGGTCGCCGTGGTCATCGGCTTCGCCCTCCAGAACACGCTCAGCGACTTCTTCTCGGGCATCGCCCTCAACTTCGAAGGCGCCTTCCACGAAGGCGAATGGATCGGCATCGACGGCACCATCGAGGGCCGGGTCGATGAAGTGAACTGGCGTGCCACCCGCCTGAGGATGCGCACCGGCAACATGATCATCGTGCCCAACAGCACGCTTGCCCGCGCTCAGGTGACCAATTTCACCTACCCCGATACCAATTACGCGATCTTTCTTCGGCTCTGGATCGATTACAGCGTGCCGGCCAACAGGGTCAAGGCGCTGCTCGACCAGGCGGCGCGCGCCGCCGATATCGTGTTGCCCAAACCGGCGCCGTTCACCGTTATCGAGGAATACGGCGAATGGGCGATGCGTTACCGGCTCAAATACTGGGTCGATGACTACGGCCTCGACCCGCAGAATCAAGACGTGGTCGCGACCATGATCCACTACCATCTCCAGCGAGCCGGAATCCGGGCCGCGGTGCCGCGGCGCGAGGTGACCCTGGGCGAACGGCCGGCGCTGGACCTGCCTTCGGCCGATGACGCCGAGGCGATGCTGGAACGGGTCGCGGTGTTCCAATCCCTGTCGGGCGAGGATCGCGCGGCGCTGGCGGCACGCATGGAGCCCGAATTGTTCGCCTCGGGCGAGCCGCTGGTCCGTGAAGGCGAGGCGGGGGCGTCCTTGTTCGTCATCGCCGAGGGTGAACTCGATGTCGCCGTCCGCACTCGGGGCGATCAAACCCGCAAGGTCGCCACATTGGCGGCCGGCCAGTCTTTCGGCGAGATGTCCCTGCTCACGGGCGAGGCCCGCAATGCCACCGTCATCGCCGCCGGGGACGTGCTGGTCTACGAAATCGCCAAAGCCGATATCGAGCCGCTGTTGCGCGACCGGCCCGAGGTCGCCGAGCATATGTCACGACTGCTGGCCGAGCGCCAGGCCGTAACCGACAGCGCCCGTTCCAGCGCCGACTCCGAAGCCGACCGGAAGCGAGTCCACACCCATGCCGAGGAAATCATGAACCGGGTTCGCCATTTCTTTGGACTCAAGCCGCGCCACTGATCGGCGCGGCGGGGCGCGATCAGTCGGACCGGATCACCGGCGCCGGCGCGCCATCGACGGTGATTTCGTCGACCTTGTCGTTGTAGAAGCAGAGCAGGCCCTTGATGCGGACCGCCTCCTCCAGCGGGTCGGGATAGCTCCACGCCACGTCTTGGTAGCTGGTACCGTCGATCCGGGCCGACCAGTAGTGGGCGGTCCCCTTGTAGGGGCAGGCGGTGCGGCTGTCGCTCGACTCGAGCAGATCCATGACCACATCCTCCGCCGGCAGATAGTAGCGAGTGATGAGCCCAGTCTCGAACAGGAACCGCGCCCGCCGGCTTCGGGCCACCTCGCGGCCGCCCAGTCGCACCACCACTTCGCGGCGGCTGGCGAGGATGTCGAGCCGGACATGGGGGTCGCGCGGATGGACGAAAATCTCCTCGTCTTCCTCCCACCAGCCGTCCATCCGGTCCCAATAGAACCCGAGCATGTTCTCGAGGCCGGCGACCTCGTCATAAGGGTCCTCGTAGCTCCAGACCGCGTTCTCGGCGGTGGCGTCGCCGACCGCCATGGTCCAATAGCTGGCCGTGGCCTTGAACGGGCAATAGCTGTCGTGGTCGGTCCGTCGCAACAAGTCCATGCGCACATCGGCGCGCGGAAAGTAGTAGACCGGAGTATGGCGGCTCTCCAGCACCAGTACCGCGGCGGTGCTGTCGACCACGGTCTCGCCGGCGAACATCGCTCGCACCCGTTTCGGGCACCGCGCGATCGCCACCCGGTAGCCCGGATGCTTGGCGAAGCCAGGGCCGGAATTGGTCGATCCGACGCCGCTCATGGCAAGGCCCTTCCGCCTCAATCGCCGGAGAGCGCGATCCCGCGCAAGAACCGGGTCCGCTCGCGGCCGGCCGCCATCATCAGCGCCAGATCGTTGCTCGCCAGAATGAACCGCATGCCCATCCCTATGTAGCGCTCCATCTGTGGCGGGTCGTAGACGCCGCCGAGACCCGGA
Source organism: uncultured Rhodospirillaceae bacterium (assembly GCA_913045505.1). Classification (GTDB taxonomy): domain Bacteria; phylum Pseudomonadota; class Alphaproteobacteria; order UBA7887; family UBA7887; genus CAJWQN01. The sequence goes on from CAJWQN010000019.1 coordinate 11,036, forward strand.
TAGACGCCGTTCTCCCGGCAGGCGGCGATCATCCGCTCGAACACCTCGGCCACCTTGGGATGATCGGTCTGGCCCGGGATGCCCATCTCCATGCACAGATCGCCGGTGCCGACCAGCAGCACGTCCACCCCCGGCACCGCCGCCATCTTCTCGACATTGTCGATGGCCTCGGGCGATTCCAGCATGATCACGATCAGGCTGGCGGCGTTGATCCGCGCCGCCGCCTCACCGACCGGCATCGATTCGAAGTCGATCTGCGGCAAGGCGCCGACCACCGAGCGACGGCCCAACGGCGGATATTTGCAGTTGCTGACCAACTCGGCCGCGGTCTCCGGCGTATCGACATGGGGAAACACGATCCCGTGGGCGCCACCGTCGAGAACCCGGGTGGCGTGGAAATGCTGAAATCCCGGCACCCGGACGACCGGGGTGATGCCGGCATCCTGGCCGGCGATGCTGATCTGCACGGCATCGTTCACCGACATCGCATTGTGTTCCATGTCGATGAACAGCCAGTCGAAGCCGCAGGTCTTCATGATCTTGCCGGTATCGGCGGTGCGCGCCTGCCGGAGCCCGATGCCGAGCGCCAGTTCACCGGCCTCGAGCCGTTCGCGGGCGAAATTTCGAATCCCAGTCATGCCACCCCTCCTCAATCGCTGCCCGTCGAAAGTAAAGCCTGCCGGCCGCCCTGACCAGCCCGGCGGTCACCGCTCAGCGGGCGCCGCCGCGCTCGCGGTTCAGGTCGCTAAGGGCCTGGTTGTAGGCCATGAGCGCATCGCGGTGGCGAATCACGCCGACCAGTTTGGCCGAGTCCAGAGTTTCGACCACCGGCAGATATTGACTGTCGGTGGTCTCGAACAACTCGAGCGCGCGGTCGAGGGTCTCGCCCTGCGCGATCAGGGTCGTGGCCAGGCTGGCCAGATCGCCGGCGCGGAGGGCCGGATCCATGTCGGGACCGAACACCGCCTCCTTGATGTCATTGAACGCCAACAGGCCGACCAGCCGGCCGGCGGCATCGACGACGTAGAGCTCGGTGTCGGGAATACGCCGCAGCAACTCACGAATCTCTTCGACGGGCATCGCGGCCTCGACCGTACGGTAGCGGTCGCTGACCAGTTGACTTGCCGGGATCGCCTGGCACACCGCGCGCTCATGGCCACCGGCAAGATCAACCCCACGGCGGGCCAACTGCAAAGTGAAAAACGAGTTGCCGACGGTTTGGCGAACGATCAGGGACGACACCGCGCCCGCCGCCATCACCGCCAGGGTCAGCGTGTAATCGCCGGTCAACTCGAAGATGATCAGGATGGTCGAAATCGGCGCGCCCAGCACCGCGCCCGCGACCGCGCCCATGCCGACGATGCTGTAAGCGCTGACGTTGGCGCCGAGCGCGGGTGCCAGGGCAACGGCAATGGTGCCGAACGCGGCCCCGGTGAGCGCGCCGATGCACAGCGCCGGTGAAAAGATGCCGCCGCCGAAGCCCGAGCCCAGGCTGAGACAACTGGCCGCGGTCTTGGCCGCCAGCAACAACAGCAGCACCCACAGCCCGAGGCCGCCGCCGAGTGCGCGATCGGTGGTTTCGTAGCCGACTCCGATCACCTCGGGAAAAAAGACCGCGACCGCGCCGACCAGCAGCCCGCCGCCGGCCGGCACCAGATAGCCGGGCAGGCGAGTTCGCTCGGCCACCGTGGCGACCAGCGTGATCCCGGCCATGAGCAGAATCGCCATCACGGCGCAAACGCCGCCCAGCAGTAGGAACGCCGGCAACTCCGTGAACGAGGTGATTTCGGCGCCGGGCACGACGAAGGCCGGGAAATCGCCCAGATGAATGCGGACGACGATGGTGCCGAGCACACCGGCGATCACCACCGGCGCGAAGGCACTGAGGCCGTAATGGCCCACCACCACCTCGAGCGCGAAGAACACGCCCGCGATCGGCGCGTTGAACGAGGCCGCGACGCCGCTGGCGACGGCGCAGCCGAGCAGGGTCAAGGTCATCGAGCGGCCGAGGCGTAGCCGCTGCGCCAGCCAACTCCCCATCGTCGCGACGAGATGGACCACCGGTCCCTCGCGCCCGACCGAGGCGCCGACCCCGATCGAGGCGGCGGAAGCGGCGGCGGCGGTGAAGCCGTCGCGAAGCCGCATCCGCCCGCCCTTCAACACCCCGGCCTCGATCACCTCCGCCACCCCCAGGTTGCGCCGGGCGGGCATCACGAAATGGACGAACAGGCCTATGCCCAAGCCGCCCAGCGCCGGCGCCAGCAACCGGTGCCACCACGCCAGCGCCTGGGCCGTGGCAATGACCTCCTCGGACCGCGCGCCATAGAACAGGGTTTGAATGGCGTCGATGGCGATTCGGAAGCCGATCGCGCCGTAGGCCGCGGCCACTCCCACCACCGCCGCCAGCACGAACAGCACCAACTGATCGTTGCCGATCAACCGCCGCCACAGCTTCGTCGCGCGGCGCGGATGGGGGTTGGACGCTGCCATCGCCCGATCCTTGTATCCCGATCGCCACCGCCCGAGCCACCAGATTCGATGGCCCCTCGGCAACTTCGCCAGACCGCGCCGGGTTCAGGTCGCGGTGGATTTCCGGGTCGCGCGCCGCGGGGGCGCTTTGCCGGACGCCGGCGGCGGGAACGGCGAAAACGGGAATGGCACGGTGTTGTTCTGGAAACTCAGAAACGCCAGGACGGCGCCGAAATATGCAATCAGCCGGGCAACGAATTCCTTGAGGTTATTGTTCACCTCGCCATTGACCAGCTGCAAGACGAACTGAACCACCGCCAACACTATCACCAGCCACAACAAGGCGTAGGCAACGATGGCGTAGGCGACCATGAACAACAACCGCTGCCAGCGCGGCGGATCGTCGGTGATCATGATCGTGTCGGACTTGGCCCCGGGTCTGGGCATGATCGGCTCCGATAAAGGATGCGCGGCCGACCTAACAGATAGGAACCGGGGCTGGGCTGCGCAAGCGGAGTCCGTTCGAGAGTTCTGGGCCCGGCGCTCAGGCCAGGATATCGACCAGGGTGCCGGTGGTTTTGCTGGCCGCGCTCAGGACCGCGGCATTGGCCTTGGCCTGGGTCTTCGCCGTCAGCAGGGTGGTGATGTTGTTCTGAAACCCGTCGATACCGTTTTCGGCGATGTCCTGCGCCGCCTTGGCGACATCACTTTGGGCGCTCTTGATGCCTTCGACCGAGGACGCGAACGCGGATTGAATGTTCGATACGACCATGGGATTCTCCTTCCGCCGCCGACTATAGGGGTACCGCCGCCGCCGCCCTGTGACCGAGGTCACAATTCGGGCATTTGGGCGGTCGGCGCGGGACGCGGCCCTCAGGCCTTCTTCGGCCGGCGCAATCCCATCTCGCGGCTGAGGCCTTGCGCGCGCGGCAGCCCGGCGTGAGCATCCTGAATCCGGGCCAATCGCTCCAACACGGCGGCGGGCATCGGCGCCGCGCGCCGAGTCTCCAGGCTGACATGAAGGGTGATGAGGTCGTTGGTCGCGGCCAGATAGCCTTCGGTATCATGGAACATCTGGTGGGCATAATGGATTCGCTTCTCGTCGTGATCGAGCAGCGTGGTCTCGAACCGCATGGGATCGCCGAGCCCCACCTCGCGGCTGTAGGTGATATGGCCTTCGAGGGTAAAGGTGCTGGCGCCATACCGGCGCATATGGGCCTCGCCGAGATCGATATAGTCGAACAGCGCGTCGGTCGCGTGGTCGAAGGCCAGCATGTAGAAAGCCATGTTGAGGTGCTGGTTGTAGTCGATCCAGTCCGGCCGCACCGGCTCGCGGTGCAGCACCAGGGGCGCGAAAACTGGTTCGTCGGGGGTCATGATCGCTCGGGTCATTGGCGTATCGCGGCCTGCATGGAAAAGGACGCGGGATCATAATTGACGACGCCGCATTACAGAACCTCCCGCGATCCGGATTTCGATCTTGCGCAATCGCTGGATCGCGCGCGGGCCAAAATGATGTAATGTAGCGACATGATCCCGTCACACTCGGCTGTCTGGGAGTGCGAGCCGCAACCGAATCTGTGACTGACCGATGAAATTCGACGAACTGCAACAGGTTCTCACGCTGCACAAGAAATGGCTGCTGAAGCAGTCGGACGGGGCTCGCGCGGATTTGGCCATGGCCGAGTTGGCCGGCTTGAACCTCGAGGGCGCAAATCTGCGCGGCGCCGACCTGACCGGCGCCAACATGTCCCAATGCAACCTGATTCGGACCAACCTCAACATGGCCAATCTCTACGGCGCCGATTTGTCGTTCGCCAAGCTGGTCCATGCGGATCTGTCCAAAACCGATATGCGTGGCGTGACCCTGTTTCAGGCCGATCTGACCAGCGCCAATCTCGAGGGCGCCGACCTTCGCGAAGGCAAGCTTCCCGGCCGCACCCGCTTCGGCGAATTGGGCGGAGAGGCCAATCTCGGCCAATGCTCGCTCGACTACGCCGTTCTCAAGAACGCCAATCTGAGCCGCGCCGATCTCGGCGAATGTTCGGCGCGGGGCGCCAATCTGTCCGGCTCGACCCTTTCCGAAGCCAAGCTCCAGTCCGCCAATTTCCGCGGTGCCAATCTGACCAATGTCGATCTATCCGGGGCCAACCTGGCCGCCGCGAACCTGTCCAACTGCGATTTCAGCGACGCCGTGCTCGCCGATAGCGTCGTCGAAGGGACCGATCTCAGCAACGCCAATCTGGCGAATGCCGATCTCAGCGGCGTCGAACTGGGAGAAGCAACGCTCTCCAACGCCACATTGCCCGAGGTCAGCGACACTCCGGCGCAGACCCTGGACTCGATCATCGCCGAACACGAATCGTGGATCGAAAGCGGCGGCGCCCGCGGCGCCCGGGCGATCCTCGACCGGGCCGACCTTCGCAACAAGGACCTCAGCGGCGCCAATCTGAGCGGCGCCAGCCTGATCGGCGCCCGGCTCACCGGCGCCACCCTGATCGGAATCGCGCTGGAGCTGGCCGATTTGACGCGGGCCGATTTGCGCGACACGAAACTGAGTGATGCCGCGCTGGCCGGGGTCAACCTCACCGAGGCCGATCTGGCCCGGGCGGATTTGACCGGCGCGGTGCTCGCCGCCAAGGAGATCATCGGTGCCGACGGCAAACCGACCGGCAAGGTGGCCGCGGCCAATCTCACCCGCGCCGCCTTGATCGATGTCCGGCTCGACGGCGCGAACTTGAGCGCCGCGGTCCTGACCGGCGCGGATTTGAAGGGCGCCGACATCAGCGGCGCCGTATGGGGCGACAGCAACCTTGATGTCGCCATGGTCGACAAATCCGTCTCCGCCGGCTAAAGCGCCGGGCGCGACCGTATCCCAGGAGAGACCGAGCCATGTCCGCGCAAGCCCAGCAACATGCCAAACGCCTCGATCCGGACAGCCCCCTGATCGGAGAACTGCGCGCGCTGTTGGGCGAGCGGTTATCGACCTCGGCCGGCGTCCGCGCCAATCACGGCAAAGATGAATCCTTCCACAAGCCATTCAGCCCCGACGCCGTCGCCTTCGCCCACACGACCGAGGAAGTCAGCGCGATCGTGAGCCTGTGCGCGAAATACAAGGCGCCGATCATCGCCTATGGCACCGGCACCTCTCTCGAAGGCCACGTCGCCGCCCTTTACGGCGGGATTTGCCTCGACGTGAGCGAGATGCGGGATGTGGTCGAGGTCAATCAAGAGGACCTGGACTGCACCGTCCAAGCCGGCGTGACCCGCATGCGCCTGAACGAATATCTGCGCGACACCGGTCTGTTCTTCCCCGTGGATCCGGGTGCCGACGCCTCGATCGGCGGCATGGCCGCGACCCGGGCCAGCGGCACCAACGCGGTCCGCTACGGCACCATGCGCGAAAGCGTGCTCTCGCTCCAGGTGGTGCTGGCCGACGGGCGGGTGATCCGGACCGCCCGGCGCAGCCGCAAATCCGCGGCCGGCTACGATCTCACCCGCCTGATGGTCGGCTCCGAGGGCACCTTGGGCGTGATCACCGAGGTCACGGTTCGCCTCCATGGCATTCCGGAAGCCATCGCGGCGGCGGTGTGCGCGTTTCCGTCGGTCGAGGCGGCGGTCGATTCGGTGATCACGACCATCCAGTTAGGGGTGCCCGTGGCCCGCATCGAGTTGCTCGACGCCATGTCCATGGCCGGCATCAACAAGTTCTCGAAGACCGATTACGCCGTTTCGCCGACCCTGTTCTTCGAGTTCCACGGCACCACGGCCGGGGTCGCCGAGCAGACCGAAATCGTCCAGGGGATCGCGGCCGAACTGGGCGGAAGCGATTTCAAATGGGCGACCCTCACGGAAGACCGCAACCGGCTGTGGCAGGCGCGCCATGACCTCTATTACGCGATGTTGGCGCTCCGGCCCGGCTCCAAGGGCATGGTCACCGATGTCTGCGTGCCGATCTCGCGCCTGGCCGAATGCATCGCCGAGACCGAGCATGACAACCGGTCCGCTTCGTTCCCGGCGCCGATCGCCGGCCATGTCGGCGACGGCAACTTCCATATCGCCTATCTGATCGACCCGGACGACGATGACGAGATCGCCGAGGCGAGCGCGCTCCATGACCGACTGATCGCGCGCGCCCTGGCCATGGACGGCACCTGCACCGGCGAGCACGGCATCGGCTACGGCAAGATGGACTTCCTGGGCGCCGAACTCGGCGAAGGGGTGAGCGTGATGCGGGCGATCAAGCAGGCGCTCGATCCGGACAACATCATGAATCCGGGCAAGATCGTTCGCCTGTAGGGGCGCCCGGCCATGGCGGGTACGGTCGGTTTGGGGAGGAAATGGCGATGAAGAGAAGGCATGTGCTCATGTCGGCGGTGTCGTTCGCCTGGGCGCTGGCCCTGGCCGGATTCTGGGCGGTGCCGGAATCGCGGGCGGCCGACATCTCGCTGCCCCGGACCATCGTCTGGACCGCGTACAACACCGGGACGTCGGGCTACAACCAGGCGGTCGCGATCGGCGGGGTCCTGAAAACCAATTATGGGGTCAACTTGCGGGTCCTGCCGGGCAAGAACGATGTCTCGCGCCTGTCACCCCTGCGCTCTGGCAAGGCCCAATTCTCGGCCACCGGCTCCGACAGCATCTACGCCCAGGAAGCGGTCTACACCTTCGGTACCCGCAAATGGGGTCCGCAACCAATCCGCCTGCTGCTCCACAACGTGGCCGATGGGTGCGCGGTGGCAATGGCGGTCGCCGGCGATGCCGGGGTCGAGACATTGGCCGATCTAAAAGGCAAGCAAGTGGCCTGGGTGCGCGGCGCGCCGGCGATCAACAAGGCGATCGAGGCCATGCTGGCGTTCGCGGGCCTGGGCTGGAACGATGTCCGCAAGGCCGAGGTCGGCGGCTTCGGCGCGTCCATCGACGGCATTATCACCGGCGATCATGACGCCGCGGTCAGCGCCACCTTCAGCACTTTCATGGTCAAGCTCGAGGCGTCGCCGCGCGGTCTTTACCACCCACCCGCGCCCCACGGCGACAGCGCCGGCTGGGCGCGTCTCAATGCGGTGGTGCCATGGTACTTTCCCCATCACTGCGCCCAAGGGGCGGGCGTGTCCGAAGACGGCTACGAAGGGATCGCGACCGCCTATCCGATCCTGATCTCGACCCCGGAGGTCTCGGCCGAGACCGCCTACAACATGACCAAGGCGATGTACGCCCATTACGAGGACTACAAGGACGGCGCGCCCGGCGCCAACGGTTGGGCCTGGGAGCGCCAGGGTTTGGAAACCGTGTTCCTCCCCTTCCACGATGGCGCGATCCGCTACTACACCGAGACTGGCGCCTGGACTCCGGCGGCGGCGGCCAACCACGGGCGCAATCTCGCCCGCCAGGAGACGATTCAAGAGGCCTGGGCCACCTATGTCGAGACCGCGCCCGAGGACGCGGACGCCTTCGCGACCGGCTGGATGGCGGCACGCGCGGGCGCCTTGCGCGCCGCCGGCGAGACACCGTTGTTCGAATCCTGGTGAGTCGCCGGCTCGAAGCCCGACCAATGGCGCGCGCCGGCGGGGCGCCGTGACCACGGCCGCGCAGGCGGCGGAGCCGACCCGCTATCGACGCCTGGGGCCGGTCTGGCGCGGCGTGGTTCTGGCCTTGACCGCGGCATCGATCCTGGTCGCGATCAATCAGTTGTTCAACCTCGGCTTGACCAAGCCGCTGATCGGCAAGGTCCTGGTCTACAACCGTTACCTCTATCTGCTCGCCGGGCTGATGATCGCGATGATCTTCCTGGTGTTGCCGGCCTGGCGCCGCGCGCCCCGGGATCGGGTGCCCCTCTACGATGCCGCCCTGTTCGCGGTAACTCTGTTGCTCACCGTCTATTACGTCTATTTCGCCGAGGCGATTCTCGATGAGGCCTGGGAGTACAACGCGCCCGATCACGGCCTTTATATCAGCGTGGTGATGTGGGCGCTGGTCCTGGAGGCCGGTCGGCGCGCCGGCGGCATCGCGGTGTTCGTGGTGGTGGCCGTGATCTCGCTCTATCCGACCTATGCCGACAGCATGCCCGAGGTGATTTCCGGCGTCGGCCAGTCGTTCCTGGAGACCGCCGGCTTCCACATGTTCTCCGAGGAAAGCCTGCTCGGCATTCCGATGCGGGCGTTCGGGTTGCTGGTGTTCGGTTTCCTGCTGTTCGGAGTCGCCTTGATCTACACCGGCGCCGGGCGGTTCTTCATCGATTTCGCCTTCGCCCTCTTGGGCCATGTGCGCGGCGGGCCGGCCAAGGTCGCAATCTTCGCGTCCGGCCTGTTCGGGTCCTTGAGCGGTGGGCCGGTGACCAACGTGCTGACCACCGGCTCGCTGACCATCCCGGCGATGCGCCGGATCGGGGTCCGGGCCGAGACCGCCGGCGCCATCGAGGCCTGCGCCTCCACCGGCGGCGTGATGATGCCGCCGATCATGGGCGCGACCGCGTTCGTCATGGCCGACTTCCTGGATATCCGTTACGTCGACGTGGCGCTGGCCGCGGTCATCCCGTCGCTGCTCTATTATTTCGGACTGTTCATGCAGATCGACGCCTATGCGGCCGGGCGCGGCCTGGTCGGGCTGCCGCGGGCCGAGTTGCGATCGGCCTGGAGCGTGCTCAAGGGCGGCTGGTACTACGTCGCCGTGTTCGCGCTATTGATCTGGATGCTGGTGGTCCTGAAGCGCGAAGCCCACGCGCCGTTCTACGCCACCCTGTTGCTGCTGATCATCAACCAGTTCGACCCCCGCCACCGCATGAACTGGTCGGGCTTCAAGCAATTCGTCCTTGCCGCCGGCGGCCTGATGGCCGAATTGGCCGGTATTCTGGCCGCGGTCGGCCTGATCGTCGGCGCCCTCCAGGCGACCGGCATGACCGGCACCCTGACCAACGATCTGGTCTATCTGGCCGGCGGCCATCCGCTGGTGCTCCTGGTCATGGGTGCGCTGACCAGCTTCATCCTCGGCATCGGCATGACCGTGACCGCGGCCTATATCTTCCTCGCCATCATCCTCGCCCCGGCGCTGATCAAGCTCGGCCTCGATCCGTTGAGCGTCCACATGTTCCTGCTCTATTGGGGCATGCTCTCGTTCATCACCCCACCGGTCGCCCTGGCCGCCTTCGCCGCTGCGTCCGTGGCCAAATGCGGGCCCATGCGGTGCGGCTTCGAGGCCATGCGCATCGGCGCGATCATCTATTTCATCCCGTTCTTCTTCGTCCTCAATCCGGCGCTCCTGGGCCAGGCCGGGGCCGGCGAAATCCTCATCGTCCTGATCTCGGCCCTGGCTGGCATCACCCTCCTAGCCGCCGCCCTTCAAGGCCACCTGATCGCCCTCGGCACCCTCGGCGCCGGGGTGCCGGGCCTCCTCGCCCGCCTCCTCCTCGCCGCCGCCGGCCTGACTCTGGCCGCCCCCGGCGGCGCCATGATCGGCTTGAGCCACACGGAATTGGCGTTCGCCGCCGCGGCCTTCGCAGCGCCGGCGCTGGTGCTCGCTCGCGTGGCCCGGCGGGGAGCGGTGGATCCCACTCGGGCGGCATAGCCGAGCCCGCCTCCAAATGGCAACAGGCAAGACCTGATACTCATCTAGGCCGGTCCCCTCGACCGGGACACTGGTTGAAGTTTGTGAGAGCAAACGCTTGGCCAGGACCTGAAGAGGAGACCGAGATGACATATTG
>CAJWQN010000020.1 GCA_913045505.1 uncultured Rhodospirillaceae bacterium
CCGCAGGGGATCATGCTGATAGAGATGAGAAAGCCGGGTCCGGCCGTCGCCGCGTTCGAGGCCGATCTCCGCGCATCCCGCGATTCGGAAACGCTTCGCCGCCGCCGCCGATATCGGCGGCGGCAGCTCGCCTTCCTCGAGCGCGGCGGAAACGATCATCCTGCCTGACCTGAAGCCCTGCCGACCTGCCGTCCCAGGCCGCGGCAACAAAGCCGCCGGGCTTCAGTCGAGTCAACTGTTTTCCCGACTGACGGAACTGCGTCAAGTCTTGGCCGATCCCGGCTCGTGCCGGGCGAGCCGGACTCCGGCGCGGGTCACGGCAATGCCCAGCGGGGCGGCAGGTGCCAGGGTCTCGCCCGGGAGCAGCCAGCCCAGCAGAGCGGCAGCGCCGGGGGTCAGGCGGATGTTACTGGCGACCCGGCCGGCGGCGCCGGTCCCGAGCATCGCCATCGGCGGCGCGCGCGCGACACGGGCCTCTGATTCCCGATCCGTGCGGCGGCCACGCTGCCCCGGAAGATTGGCCGCCCGCCGCGGGCGGCGGTTACTCGACCTTGAAGACCGGGACGAACCCTTCCGGCGCCAGCAGGGCGCTTCGATCGGTGGTGTTCAAATTGTCGGTATCGACCATGTAGTGATAGGGGCCGACATGGAGCAGGAAATCCTCGCCCTCCAACAAGCGTACCGCCTGATCGACCGCGACCCGCGCTTGGATCGTCGGCGAATCAGTGGTCGCCGCCAACATTTCGCCATCCTTGATCGCCTGGTACACGCTTGGCGGAGTGTCGTAGGTCAGCACCTTGATCTCGCCCAGCCGGCCAATCTCGGTCAGATGGCGAATCGCGCCGTGGGCGAACAACGGGTTGCCAGCGATGTAGCGGAGGTCGGGATGATTCGCGACTATATCCTCGATCGGGCCGACATTGATCGCCCCGCCCGGTTCGACCACTTCGATGGCGCCGTGCGCGATCTCCTCATTGAAATGCTGCGAGAACACCCAGCCCGGCTCGCCCGCATCCGGCAACCAGGCCACCTTGACCTTCTCGGTGCCCTCGGGGTGGCGTTTGACCAGATACTCGGCCAGATACCAGGCGCGCTCGCCGAATGACACCAGCGACTTGGCCGAGATTTCCTCGGACAGAACCTCGTTGGCCATGTTGATCACCGGGATGCCCTTGGCGCGGAGTTCGGAAACCAAGGGATTCAGCCCATCCGGCGAGATTCCGGCAACGATGACGGCGTCGGCGCCGCCATCGACGCAGGCTCTGATCTGCGTCGCCTGATTGGCTTCCTCGGTATAGCCGCCGGCATCGAACAGCTCCATCCGCACGCCCACGCGACGACATTCGGAAACCAAGCCGTAATTGATAGCGTCCCAGAACGGATTGTTCATGCGCGGAACCGAAACACAGAGGTTCCATTTCTTGGACGCCTTCGCCAACGGCTCATACTCCACCAGCTTGCGTCTTTGTCGCATCTCCAGGCCCGGCCAAACGTCGACCGTATAGGGCCACCAGTCCTTGGCGTGAGCCGGACTGACCTGAAACGCCGGCGGCGTGGCCGCCCCGACGACGAGCGCCGCGCCCAGCACCAGGCCGGCGGCGGTCATGGAAAACTTCATCGTACCCTCACTCATGGCTTCGGTCTGAGAGATCGCATCTTTGGCACGGCCCCTGCCGCGCCCGAACCTCGGCATGGCACGTCAATCGAATTCGACGAACACCGGGCCCATTATAGAATCCTTAGCCGCCGAGCGGAAGGTTGGTTGCCGCGAAGGGCGGTCGGCTTTCGCGCGCCGTCGGGCTCTCACGGTTGGGGGCGTAAACCCGGATTTTCACCCCGATCACGATATCCGTTGACGCTCCAAGACAAATATTGCTCTATATGGCCTGTTCTGGCTATGCTTGATGGTGGGTGGATCATGGGGATGGGTCGTCTGACTTATCCCGACCCAATGGCAAAGTCCCTGACGCGTTTGCAGTGGAGGAATATCGTTATGCGCAAGTCTGTTGTTGCCTTGGCCATGCTTGGATTCGTCGGGTTTGGTGCCGCTCCGGCGCTGGCCGACTGCATCTATGATATGGCAGAGGCCCAAAAGGTCGTGAACGCGATGCCTGCCGGATGGCAGAAAGATGCCGCGGTGCGCGAGCTGAAGATGGCTTCGGAAGCCGCCGCCATGGGCGACGAGAAGATGTGCCTCGTGCATGTCGGCGTGTGCGCGCAGTACACCGGCGGCAGATAAGCTCTCGCCGCCCGGCGCCGCACGGCGCTCAACGGGCGACAAGATTGTAACTTGCGATCGGGCGGCGGCCTCAAGGCCGCTGACCCGAAAGCAGGCGCGTATTTCCGGCGGAATGGCCCGTTGCCGAGCGGCGGCGCGGACTTAGCGCCGCTGCTAGTGCTCGGATAAATTCTCGGAATCAGGCGGGCTGCGCCGGTCCCAACGATACCATCGGGCGCCGCGGCGCGGTTTTGCCGTCGCGGACGCGACGGCGGATGTCACGCCGTGACCGGAGCGCCGCGCGGGGCCGGTACCGGCGACCGGGCCCCGTCCAGGACAGCGGACGGGGAGAGACGGCCCCGATTAATCAGCCCGATGACCGCTCGGCCGCGATCATTGCCTTGAACTCATCGACGCTGAGCCACGGCTCGAAGAACTGATCGCCGACGATGAACGTCGGCGTGCCCAGCAGTTCGAGCGCCTTGGCCAGAGCCTTGTTCTTGTCGATGGTATCCTGGACCCGAATATCCTTGATGTCGGCCTTCAGCCTTTCGGTGTCGAGGCCCAGTTCGGCGGCGATCTCCATCACCGCCTCCTCGCTGAGGGTCCCCTTGGCGGCCAGCAATGCGTTGTGGAATTCCTTGTAATTGCCCTGCGGGATCGAAGCGATCGCCGCCTGCGACGCGGTCAGGGAATCGGGGCGCAGAATCGGGTATTCCTTGAGCACCAGACGAATGTTGGGATCTTCCTCGAGCATGGCGTTGATCTTGGGCATCCAACCGCGGCAATAGGGACAGCGGTAGTCGAAAAATTCGACCACGGTCACGTCGCCGTCGGGATTGCCGGCGACGAAGGAATGAGTATCGGCAACAAGCTCGTGCATATTGGCGGAAATCAGTTCGCGGGCGCGCGCTTTCTTGGCCGCTTCCTTCCTGGCCTCGAGAATCTGATTGGCCTCGCTGATGATCTCCGGATTGGCCAGAATGTAATCGCGCACGATTTCCTCGATCGAACGCACTTCGTCCTGATCGAACCGGTCGTCGGCGATCACGGCGCTCGGTGCCGCCACCCAGCCACCGACCAACGCCACCGTAACCAGCGCGGACCGAATTCCGTTGTTGCCCATGATTATTTTCTCCCTCTGGGGCCTGTTTTTCACCCTCGATTGTCGCCATTTGCCGCCGCCCGTCGATCCGGCCAACGACAACCACGATCCTACCGGTACCACAAATCGATCGGCGCGGCTATCCGGCCACGACCGATTCCGCGGCCCGTTCCCGAAGGGGTTGATGCCGGAGCGCGAATCCCATCATAGTTGTCGCAAGGCCCGGAAAGGGTCGCGGGTGGAGGAGTCGGTGTTATGTGGCGGGGCATGGTTCTCGGGGTGGTGGCTGTTCTCCTGGCGGTAGGAGTGGAAAGCGTTGGAGCCGAAGAAACGTCGCCGCCGATCTGGGACTGCAATCGCATTCCCGGGCCGACCGCGGAAGAGTTGAGCCTTTTTCTAAACGCGTTCTGCCATGAGCAGATGGCTTGGGCTCACGACAGCAAGGCCCGCCTCGCCGGGCCGGTGGTCGATGATGTCTATTACGGCATGCACGGCCCGATCTGGGCTCAGGTCTATTACTCGCCCCATGTCTACACTTGGTTGCTCGACGACCGCCCCGCCGACCGACCGCTCGCCGATGGCCCGGCGACCCAGCGGCTCTATTTCATCGCCAGCCATCTTCGAGTCAACGATTTGCCGATCGAGAATTGGGTGCTGACCGTTGCCGACGCGGAACGCACCGTCCCCGGTGCCCCCAATGAGTAATTTCGCCGACTACGATCGCTATGACGGGTTGGGCCTGGCGGCCTTGGTGCGCGACGGCGAGGTCGGCGCCGATGACGTGCTCGAGGCCGCGATCGCCCGCGCCGAGGCCGTCAACCCGGCGATCAACGCGATTTGCATCGAAGGCTATGATCGGGCCCGCGAGGCGGTCCGGCACGGACTCCCGGACGGGCCGTTCCGGGGCGTGCCGTTCCTGCTCAAGAACCTCTACGCCATGGCCGCCGGCGTGGCGCAAACCAACGGCTCGCGCCTGTTCGCCGATTTCGTCGCCGATCACGACAGCGAAATCGTGGCCCGCTTCCGCCGGGCCGGGCTGGTCACGTTCGGCCAGACCAACTCGCCGGAATTGGGATTGTGCTACACCACCGAACCCCGACTTTATGGCCCGACCCGCAATCCCTGGAACCTCGACCGGGTCGCCGGCGGCTCCAGCGGCGGCGCGGCGGCGGCGGTGGCGGCGGGGATCGTGCCCATCGCCCATGCCAGCGACGGGGGCGGCTCGATCCGGGTGCCGGCATCCTGCTGTGGGCTGTTCGGCCTGAAACCGTCGCGCGGGCGGGTTCCGTCGGGTCCGGACGTCGGCGAAGGCTGGGCCGGCATGAGCACCGCCCATGCCATCACCCGCACGGTGCGCGACAGCGCGGCCCTGCTCGATGTGACCGCCGGCCCCGATGTCGGCGCCCCCTATTGGGCGCCGCCGCCGTCGCGGCCATTCCTCGACGAGGTCGGTGCCGATCCCGGCCGGCTGCGGGTCGCGGTGTCGGCGGCACCGCCCAACGGCTCCCCGGTCGCGCCCGACTGCGTCGCCGCCATGGAGGATGCCGCCCGCTTGTGTGCCGAGCTCGGCCATCAGGTCGCTCTGGCCGAGCCCGATTACGACAAGCCGGCGGTGGCGGAAGCAACCACGACCGTGATCGCGGCCAGCACATTGGCCACCCTCGAGCAGCGCGCGGGTGCGCTCGGCCGGGCACCGGCGGCCGAGGATGTGGAGCGAGCGACCTGGGCGCTGGCGCGCATCGGCGAAAAGGTGAGCGGATCGGCTTATGTCGCGGCCGTCCAGACCCTGCACGGGATCGGCCGGCAGGTGGCGCGGTTTTTTGGCGATCACGACGTTCTGCTGACACCGATGTTGGCCCAGCCGCCGATCGCGATCGGCGTGCTCGACATGATGACCGAAGACCTGGACACCTATCGTGACGAGATGGCGAGCTTTGCCGCGTTTCCGGTGCTGTCCAACGTGACCGGCGCCCCGGCGATGTCGGTGCCGTTGTTCTGGAACGACGACGACCTGCCGATCGGTGTTCAGTTCGTCGGTCGCGCCAGCGACGAGGCGACGTTGTTCAGGTTGGCGGCGCAGTTGGAAGCCGCGCACCCCTGGGCCGACCGCCGGCCGCCACCCAATTGAATCGGATCGGCGGGCACCGAAAATCGCGCCTGTTCCGATTTCCGCGTTAGGCGACGAACAGAGCGAGCAGGACGCTGGGCGAGGAATTGGCGATTCCGAGCACCTGGACGCCCAACTGCTGCTTCACCAGAAGCGCCGTCAACTGCGCCGATTCCTTGGCCAGGTCGGCGTCGACGATGTTCGCCAGGCCCTCCTCCAGGGCATCGTTGATGGCGATGGTGAAATTGTCCTGCAATTCCAGGGCGCGGGCGTCGGAGCCGAGCTGGCCGAGCGCGGTGTTGACGGTCGCGATCACCGAGTTCACCACGGTCAGGGCCGCCGAGGCGGCGGTCACATTGGCAATGTTCTGAGCGTTCAACGGACTGAAGGCAGTGCCCTCGAGGTCTTGGGCGCGAACCGTCAGCGCGCCCCCCGACACGTCCGACAGAACCGCGAGGTTGGAGCCACCGGATTCGATGATGTTACGGCCATTGAACTCGGCGTTTTGGACGAAGGTCAGAATCTGATCGACCAGCCCGGAGAAGTCCGCGTTCAGGATCGTCTGCTGGGCGGTGGTGTTGGCCGCGTTCAGTCCTTCCGTGACTTTTTCCTTGATGTCGCCCAGGAGATTGGAGATCTCGGTTGCGCCGGCCAGGGCCACGGTCGCGACCCCGCGCCCATTCGAGAGTCCCTGTTGGACCGCCGCGATCGATTTGATTTCGGCACGAAGGCCCTGGGCGATGGCGAACGAGGACGCGTTGTCGGCGGCGCCCACGACCTTGAGGCCGGTCGAGATTCGCTCCTGGGTCGCCTCGAGTTCGACGTTGGTCGCATTGAGGGCGCGGAGCGCGACCATAGCTCCGACATTGGTGTTGATCGAGTTGGTAACGGCCATTGACGTCACCCCCTGCATCACGGGACTTGGCTGATTTTACCGCCCTCGGACGCGGCAGCGCGATCCCTGCCCACGATTATGGCCCGATAGGCCGTGATGTCGAGTCCGGAGCCGATCACGCGGGCCGCGCCCATGGTCGCGGTTCTTGGCTCGACGTTGAGGTCGCGTTAGGATTCGGTGCGTCCCGGCGCCGGATCGCCCGCCGTCGCCCGACCTGTGACCGACCGGAGGCGGAACGAAGCGTGATCGACGTCCTCATTCGGGTCTTCAACGTCCAGCGCGACGACATCCGGCCGTCAAGCCGACTGATCGCGTTTCGGTTTTGCACCGGCTTCGCCTTCATCGTCGCCGAGACCGTGGCGATGACCCTGTTCCTCAGTCGGTTCGAGGGCAGCCTTTTCGGCTTCACCGGGATCGCCGTGTTGCCGGTGGTGTTCGTGATGGGCTCCATCGTGACCACCGGTCTGGGCGCGATTCTGCTCAGCCTGCAAGCCCATCTCTCTGTCGGCCGGTTGATCCTCGGCAATATGGTGCTGATTTTGATCCTGGTGGTCGGCTTTTATGTCGCCATCGTGACCACCGAATGGCCGTATCTCTATCCGGCCCTGTTCATCGTCATCGAAATCATCTGGGTGCTGTTCGCGCTCAACGCCGAGCTGACCGCGAATTGCATTTTCGACGTCCGCCAAGTCAAGCGGGTCACGCCCCTGATCAACGGCGGCGAAACGATATCCTTCATTGTCGGCGCCTATACGGTGGCCGGACTGGTTCCGGTCCTGGGCGTTGCCAACGTGCTCCTGGTCGCCGGCTTGTTCCTGATGTTGGCGCTCGCGATCTACCTCACGATCATGACCCATGCCGGTAGCGCGCTAACCCAAGTCGCGGCGAAAGAGCCGGCGCGCCGGCGCCCGGCTCCGATCCTCAACCTGCGTTTCGTCTGGTTGCTGGCCGGATTCGTGATGGTCATGCAGTTCGCGATTTACATTACCTATACCCAGTCGCGGGCGGTGATCAATTTGACTTACGACGAGCTCGAGATCGCGATCTGCCTGGGCGTGCTCGAAGGCACCATGGGCGTGGCGCGGGCGGTGCTCGCGTTTTTCGTCGTCAACCGGGTGATTGCCAAGATCGGACTGTTTCCGGTGGCGGCGTTCGTGCCGGTCGCGCTGGTGGTAACCAGTGTACTGGTGGTCTTGGGACCGCAGGAGTTGGTGTTCGCATTTGTCCTCGCGTGTTACGTGGCCGATCGCGTGTTGCGGTTCTCATTCGGCAACGCGACCACGCCCTTGATGTATCACTGCCTACCTGGGCCGCAAAAACCGAAGGTGCAAGCGTTTGTCTCAGGCGTCGTCGCGCCGGTCGGCGCCGGGTTGTCCGGGCTCCTGCTGCTGACCATCAGCGATCGGTTGACCGGCAGTTTCGCCGATCTCGCGGCCGTGTCGTGGGCGCTGATCGGAATCGGCCTGATGGTCCTGCCGATCGTGTATTTCTTGCGCCGCGATTACCTGATCCTGTTGTTGGACTTGGCCCAGCGCAAGCGACTGGACGTGGCTGATCAGGATTTCATCGATCCGAGCGCGGTCGCGTTCTTGCACACGCGCCTGGCCGCCGAGGACCCGGTGGACACGGTGTTCGCCATCGACACGCTTCAGAACGTCGACCCGGACGGGCTGGTCGAAAGCCTGCCCGCCCTGATCCGCCGGTCCGATACCGAGGTCCGATTGAAGGCCCTGGATGTGGTGATCGATCTTTGCGAGCGCCGCGATCTGTCGGCCTTGGCCGGGCAAATCGTGTTCGAACCGAAGGCCGACCCCGAAATCCGAATCGCGGTCACCCGCGCGCGTGCGGCGATTCTGGGGTCCGAGGCGATGGCGGACCTGGAGCCCGCGCTCCAGGATCCGGTGTCCGAGGTCCGGGTGGCGGCCCGCGCCGCCGTTGCCCGCTGGGGTGGCGAAGCGGGGCTGAAGCCGATTCGCGCCGAAGTCGAAAGCCTGGCGGCGCATGACACGCCCCAGGACCGTATCGAGGCCTTGGCGATCGTGGGTCAATCGGGGGTCGCGGAGTTGTGGCAGCCGGTCTCGGGTCTGGTGTTCGACGGTTCGCCCGAGGTCCGCGCGCAAGCCTGTCAGGTGATCGGCAGCCTCAAGCTGGCTGATTTCTATCCGACCCTGGTCGAAGCCTTGCGCGATCCAGCGACCCGCGCGGTTGCCATGCAGAGGCTGTCGGATGTCGGCGCAGGTGCTCTGCCGGCGATCGCGCGCGCGTTTGGGGAAGAAACTGACGGCGGCTCGGTCAAGTTTGCCCTGATCCAGCTCGCCGGGCGGATCGACGACCCTGGGGCACAGAGCCTATTGGCGAATTCGTTGACGTTTTCGGATGTCCAGGCCCGACAACTGGCTTTGGAACAGCTGTTTCGCGCGCCGCGGCTCTGGCTCGATCTCGAATGGAGTCAGCAGTTCGAACTGCTCGAGGACGAGTTCCTCTATTACCAGGTTCTGGCCCGGATCGCTCTGGTCGTGGCGCGCGAAAAGTCCCTGCCCGGGGTCGAGCTTCTGGCCGACGCCTTGTCGGATGCGCTGGAGGATACCGTGATTCGGGTGCTGTTGGCGTTGCGCTTCGTCTGTCCGCCCGGCGCCTTGCCGGCTGTTTACGCCAATTGGAGCCATCCGGCCAGCCGGCCTCTGGCGCTGGAAATTCTGGACAACGTGGTGCCCGGAGCGTTTCGCGATACAGTGCTGATTCTGTTCGATCGGCTCGATATGGAGGAGCGATTGCGCCGGTTGACCGGCAAGATCGGCTCGCCAGCCCCGGTTCCGGCAGATCTGGCTGGTGTGGTGGCCCTGCTGTGCAAGGAGCGGAGCGGCCGTTACAATACCTGGATTCGGATTTGCGCCTTGAACAGCGCGGCAGGTCTGGATGAGCCCACGCGCGGCGCGTTGGCGGCGCCCCATTGCGATGCCGCCGAGCCCATTTTGCGCGAGGTGGCATTGCGGATACGTGACGGGCTGCCCGATGGCGGCGCGACCCAGGAGACCGGTGCCGTGTTGTCGACCATCGAGAAGCTGTTGTTTCTCAAGAAAGTTCCGATCTTCGCCCAGGTTCGCGACGAATATCTCGCCAATCTGGCGCGATTGCTGGAGGAATTGAGCTTCGAGTCGGGTGAGGAAATCGTTCGCGAAAACGAGGTCGGCGAGTCCATGTTCGTCATCGTTTCCGGGTCGGTGCGCATCCTGTCCGGAAGCCGTCAGGTCGCGGTCCTGGGGCCGGGGGAATGCTTCGGCGAGATGGCGGTGCTCGATGCCGGCCCCCGCTCGGCGACCGTGATCGCCGACGAACCCTGCCTGGTGCTGGCGATGGACGGCCGCGACCTGTTCGATATCATGTCCCGCCAGATCGAGGTCGTGCGCGGATTGTTCAAAGTGCTCAGCGGTCGCCTCAGGTCGGCGCAACAGGAGCCGCCGGCCGGCGAGAGTTAACCGGAAAGTTCCCAGGCGATCGCGATCGCCATCGCCGCCGTTGCCGTAATTCTTGGTCGATCGGGGAAGCAAGGTTAGGCTACCGGCCTTGCGAATTCTCGACCGGCGGCGGCACCGGCCGGAATTGTCGAAGCGGGGTGTCGTCAGGCTCTTGGAGGGAGCTCGTACGAGAATCGGCGCATGGTCACGGACGTTATCAGGCAAGCCCACGGATTGGGTCTGACCGAAGGCTTGACCCGGCTGTTCAACCTCCGGCGCGACGATGTCGGGCCGGCGTCCCGCCTGGTCGCGCTTCGGTTCTGTACCGGATTCACGTTCATCGTGGCCGAGACCGTGGCCATGACCCTGTTCTTGAGCCGGTTCGACGGCACCTTGTTCGGCTTCGACGGGATCGCGGCGTTGCCGGTGGTTTACATTCTGGGCGCGGTCGCGACCGTGGTGCTCGGCGCCGCGCAATTGTATCTCCAAAAACACTTCCCCGTCGGGCGTGTCATCATCGCCAACATGGTGTTCGTGACCGCCTTGCTCGCCGGATTCTACGCCGCGATGGCCGCGACCGGCTCGGTCTACCTGTATCCGGCCCTGTTCGTTGTCATCGAGATCATTTGGGTGCTGTTCGCCCTCAATGCGGAGCTTACGGCGAATTGCATATTCAATGTCCGTCAGGCCAAACGTGTGATGGCCCTGGTCAATGGCGGCGAGCCGATTTCGTTCATGGTCGGCGCGTTCACCGTGGCCGGGCTGGTGAGCTTCATGGGCGTGACCAATGTCCTGCTGGTCGCCATCCTGTTCATGCTCGTGGCGCTCGGCATCTATGTGGGAATCCTGCGCGAGGCCGGAAGCGCCCTGACCGGCCTCGCCCGCCGGGACCGCAGCCAAAGAAGCGCGACGCCGATCCTCAGGATGCGGTTCGTGTGGTTGCTGGCCGCGTTCGTGATCCTGCTTCAGTTCGCGATCTACATCACCTACACCCAGTCGCGGGCCGCCATCAGCCTGACTTTCGAGGAGATGGATATCGCCATCTGCCTGGGCATCCTTGAAGGTTCGATGGGCGCGGCGCGGGTGGTGCTGTCGTTCCTTGTCGTCAACCGGGTGATCGCCAGGATCGGTTTGTTCCCGGTCGCCAGCCTGTTGCCGGTGGCGGTGGTCGCGACCGGAGTGTTGGTCGTGTTCAGCCCCCTCGAATATGTGTTCGTGTTCATCATCGCGACCTATGTCGTCGATCGGGTGCTGCGCTTTTCGTTCGGCAGCGCCACGACGCCGTTGATGTATCACTGCCTGCCGGAGCAGCGGAAGGCGCAGGTTCAGTCGTTCATCTCCGGCGTGATCGCGCCGGTGGGCGCGGGGCTGTCCGGCTTGCTTCTGCTGGGGTTCAGCGACACCATTTCGGGTGGGTTCGCCGATCTCGCGGTCATTGCCTGGGGATTGATCGCGATCGGGATCGTGGCGCTGCCGGTCCTGCTATTGCTCCGGCGCGAGTATTTGTCGTCGCTGTTGAGGCTCGCCGAAGGCAAGCGCCTCAATGTCGAGCAGGAGGATTTCGTCGATCCGGGCGCGATCGCCATCCTGCGCGAGCGATTGGCCACCGAAGATCCGGTCGAAGTGGTGTTCGTCGTCGGCAATCTGCAAAAGGTCGATCCCGAGGGTTTGGTCGAGGCGATGCCGACCCTGTTGGACCACCCGGCCGAGATCGTCCGGGTGCGGGCGCTGGAGGCGCTGGTCGCGTTGAGCGCCAAGCACGACCTGGGGGCGCTGACCGGCCAGATCGGCATCACCCCCCGCCCGGACGATGGGGTCGACACACGCATCGCCAAGATTCGGGCGCTCGCGGCGATTCTCGGTAACCGATCGGTGGAGTTCCTGGAAACCGCGGCAAACGACAACGACGCCCGGGTGCACGCCGCCGCCCTGGCCGCCCTGGCCAAATGGGGCGGCGGCCAAGGCCTTGCTCATGTCAAACCCAAGATTGTCGAACTGACGGCAAGCCCCAGGGCCGCCGATCGGGTTCAGGCGCTGGAGGTGGTACGCGACTCGGAAGAAGCGGAGTTGTGGCCCTCGGTCGAAATCCTGCTCCGCGACCCTGACCCGTTGGTCCGGATGCGGGCCCTGGAAATCGTTGGGCGCTTGCGCCTGGAGCGGTTTTACCCGGTGCTTCTGGCCGCGCTCGACGATAGCGCGACCAGCGCCACCGCCAGCTGGCTGCTATCGGGTCTCGGCCCCGAGGTGCTGCCGACACTGCGAAAGGGGCTGTCCACCAGCGTCGACAGTCCTTCGTTGCGCCCGGCATTGCTGCGGCTGGCGGGACGGATCGATCACCCGGATGCACAGTCGTTGCTGGTCGAGGCCATTTCCTCGACCGATCCCCGCGACCGGCAATTGGCGCTCGAGCAATTGTTCCATACTCGGACCCTGCGCCTGGATCTGGCCGAAGACGATCAATTCGATCTGCTCAGGCAGGAGCGCGCGTTCTACCTGGAATTGGCGCGCCTGGCGGTGGTGGTCGATAGGTTCCGGGCCGAGCCTCAGGCGGGCCTACTGGCGGATGCGTTGAGCGACGCCCTGGAGGACACCTTGCTCAGGGTGCTGTTCCAGCTTCGTCTGTCCTATCCGCGCGACATCCTGCGTTCGGTTCACACCACCTGGACCCGGCCCGCAAGTCGCCATGTCGCTCTGGAGATACTGGACAACGTTCTGCGCCAGCCGATCCGCGACGCGGTGTTGTCGCTGTTCGACCAGACCAGTCGCTCGGAGAAAGTTCGCAACCTGGCGCGTGCTGTCGAGACCGATCCCGCGGCCCAAACCCCGCAAGAATTGGCCGGCGTGATCGCCGTCCTGTGCGGCCCGGGCGCCAAGGATTACGGCCAATGGATCAGTATCTGCGCCCTGCACGCCACCTCTGGGTTGGACCCGGAAACACGCCGCAACCTGTCGCGCCCCTATCTGGAGGCCCCCAATCCTTTGCTGCGGGAGGTCGCGGGCCGCGCAAGCGCATCCGCCGCCCCTGCCCAACCGGCCGAGGAGACCGGAACGATGCTGTCGACCATGGAAAAATTATTGTTCCTGAAGAAGGTCACGATCTTCGATCAGGTCAGGGACGAATACCTGGCGGCTCTCGCCAGCGGCTTGGAGGAGGTCACGTTCGAAAAGAACGAGGTGATCTTCAAGGAAAATGACGTCGGCGATTCCATGTACATCATCGTGTCCGGCACCGTGCGTTTGGAGAAGGGGGGGGCGCCATTTCGCGACCCTCGGCGCGGGCGAATGCGTCGGCGAGATGGCGGTGCTCGACGCCGAACCTCGCTCGGCCACGGTGGTGGCCGACGATGACAGCCTGTTGCTGGTGGTCGAGGACCGCCAATTGTTCGAGATTATGGCCGGCCAGATCGAGATCGCTCGCGGCCTGTTCAAGGTTCTGACCAGTCGCTTGCGCGAGGCCCGTCAGGAGGCCATCGAGGCGCGGCGCGAGGCCGCCCAGTTGAGCGGCGGCGCGGCCCGAGGCGAAGACGGCCTCGGCCCGACGCCGGGCTAGGCGCCGATGCCCCGGGTCTTGCCGGCGCCGCCGGAACCACGGAGCGAAAACGGGTGAGCAGGCTCGCGGACATCCTCCGGCGGACTGGCGATCTGGTTCTGGGCAAGACCTATGCGCCGATCGCCGTCGGCCTGCTGACCCTGGCGGTGGTATTCGCGGTTCGGGTCTGGGACCCGCCGCTGGTCGCCGTGGCGCGCTTGGCGGTGTTCGACACCTATCAACGGGCCGCCCCCAGGCCCTATCGGCCGGTCCCGGTTCGCGTCGTCGATATCGACGACCCCTCGCTCGCCAAGCTCGGCCAATGGCCGTGGCCGCGCTGGCAGGTGGCCGACCTGGTCCGGCGGTTGGCGGCGCTGGGCGCTAAGGTGGTGGTCTTCGATATCGTATTCGCCGAACCCGATCGGACCTCGCCGAATAGTTTGGCCCAAGACTGGTCGGCGTTCCCGGAGCTGGCCGAAGTGTTCAAGGACGCCGGGGCGTTACCCGATTTCGACCGACATCTGGCCGACAGCTTTGCCGAGACCAAGGTCGTCACCGCCGTGGCCCTGACCCGGGAGCCAAACGACGCGCGCCCCAAGATCAAGGCGAGCTTCGCGACCGTCGGACCCGATGCCACCGGTTATCTGACGGCATTTCACGGCGCGGTCGGCAATCTCGAGGTGTTGGAAAACGCGGCCGACGGCAACGGCAGCTTCGCGGTGGTATCCTCGGTCGACGAGGTGATCCGCAGGGCGCCCTTGCTTCAGACGCTCGACGGTCGCATCTATCCGGCGCTATCGATCGAGGCGCTGCGGGTGGCCGAGGATGTGGGCACCGTGAAAATTCGCGGCAATTCCGGCGGCGCCGAGGGATCCTTCGGGCGTCCCGCCGGCCTCGAGCGGCTCCAAGTCGGCCGGCATAATGTGCCGCTCACGCCGGACGGCAACATTTGGGTCCACTATACCGAGAATCGGCCCGAGCGCATGGTCCCGGTTTGGCGGATCATGGCCGATGACGGCGCCGACGCCCGGATCGCCGATCTGATCGCGGGCCACATCGTCCTGGTCGGAACCAGCGCCGCCGGGCTCAAGGACCTGAGATCGACTCCGCTGAACCCGTTCGAACCGGGCGTGCTGATTCATGCCCAACTGATCGAGCAGATTCTGCTTGGCTGGTTCCTCGATCGGCCCGCCTAGTCGGGCGGAGCCGAAATGGCGATCGCGGTCCTGCTCGGCTTGGCGCTGATGATCCTGCAACAGTTCGTGCGCGGAGTGTGGTCGGCGGCCGCGGCGGTGATCGCGGTGCTGCTGGTGCTGGCCGGGTCCTGGACAGCCTACTCGGGAGCGCGCCTGCTGCTGGATCCGGTCTATCCCATGGTGGCCGTCCTGTTGATCTATCTGACGGTATCGCTGGTGATCTATTTGCGCGCCGAGCGCGAACGCCAGTTCGTTCGCGATGCCTTCTCGAGTTATGTTTCGCCCAATCTGGTCCAGCACTTTATCGACCACCCCAGCGATCTGGAGATCGGCGGCGAGCGCCGCGAGTGCACCTTCGTTTTGACCGATCTGGCCGGATTCACCAGCTTGTGCGAGAAATCGGATCCGGCCGAGCTGGTCTCGGTCCTGAACGGCTATCTCGATGAAATGACCCGGATCGCGTTCGCCCATCAGGGCACCCTCGACCGGATCATCGGCGATGCGGTGGCGATCATGTTTTCGGCTCCGGTCGTGCAACCGGATCACGCCGAGCTCGCGGTTGGCTGCGCATTGGCAATGGATCGCTTTTCGCAAGAATATTCCCGAACCATGCGCGCCGAGGGGGTGCCGCTCGGCCATACCCGGATCGGCGTCAACTCCGGTCCGGTCATCATCGGCAATGTCGGCGGCGACCAGCACTCGGATTACGGTGCCCTCGGAGATCCGATCAACACCGCATCGCGACTGGAAAATCTCAACAAGCATCTCGGCACGCGCATTTGCGTGAGCGGCACCACGGTCGTCCAGTGTCCCCGCTTTATCGGCCGTCCGGTCGGCAATGTCGTGCTGATGGGCAAAACCCAGCCCATTCAGGGGTTCGAGCCGTTGACCCCGGAGGATCATGAATCGGCGGCGACCGCGGCATATATGGAAGCGTTTCACCTGCTTGATACGGACGGCGCCGCGGCGCGTGAAGCCTTCACCGCCGCCGTGGCTCGGTTTCCGGACGACCCGCTCGCGGCTTTCCATCTCAAGCGGCTCGAGGCGGGCGAGGTCGGCAGCACCATCGTGATGACGGAAAAGTGATCGGCCCCTGACCCGGGCACCCGGATTCTGCGGCGGGAGCGAAGCCACGTAGTCTGTTTGGACCATGACAAGTGCCGCGCCGAATCCGAAAGTAGAGGCATGCGTGGCCCGCTCGGCGGCGTGTCGCACCTGTTGGGCGATGCTGGTCACCGTCATCGGGGCCGCAATCGAGAAAATCGGTGTGCGTGACCGTATGAAACCGAACGCAAAGAAGCTGGGACGATCGACCTTCGGCACTGGCCGCCGGGGCCGGTGCGATAACGGATCGGGCGCCGGCGTTCGGCCAATCTGAGATGGCCGGGTCGGACCCCATCGGGACCGTCGAAGCGGTCGAGGGCGAAGTCCTCATCATCCGCGCCGAGGGCGACAGCGCGCCGGCCGAGCCGGGCGATTCGATCTTCGAAGGCGACGTCATGGAGACCATCGGTGGCGGCCATGCCGCGGTGGTGATGATCGACGGCTCCACGCTGTCGATGGCCAACGACGCCCGCATTTCGTTCGACGAGCTGTCCTATGACACCGAGGCCGAAGACGGCTCGTCCGAATTCTCGGTGTTCAGCGGCGTGTTCGCCTTGATTTCGGGCGCCATCGCCGCCCTGAGTCCAGGTGCCTCGGTCGTCAACACGCCGGCCGGTACCATCGGTATTCGCGGCACGACGACGCTGTTCTCGGTCGCCGCCGACGGAGCCTTGAGCATCACCTTGCTGGTCGATGCCGACGGCACGGTCGGCGAGGTCGATATCACCACCCGATTCGGCACCGAAGTGCTCGACCGGATCGGCCTCGTCCTGAACTCGGCGCCCGAAGTCCAGCCGGTCACGGTCGAGCTCGACGAAGCCGGCGTTCTTCGTGTCTTCGGCGAAACCTTGGGCCAGCTCTTGATCGATTCCGCCCGCCAGGCCCAGGAGGACTATCTGGGTGACGTGGCGCCCGAGGCCGGCGGCGCGGACGGCGGGGGCAGCGGGCCGATCAGCGGCTTGGGCGACGACGGATCGATTCTGATCGAAAACCTCGACGTCAATCATCTCGATCTCTTCGAAACCGAACCCGAGCCGGAGCCCGAGCCCGAACCCGAGCCCGAGCCATCCCCGCCGCCGGAACCGCCGCCGATCGACGATCTGGATTTGGCGGCGGAAACGCCGTCCCTGTCGGTGTCCCCCGCGTTCGGTAACGAAGGCACCCCGATCGCGTTGAATATCGCCTCGTCGCTGCTCGATACCGACGGTTCGGAGGCGTTGTCGATCGAGATCGCCGGCGTGCCCGATGGCGCCGCCCTGTCCGCCGGCAGCGATCAGGGCGGCGGTGTGTTCACGTTGTCGCCGGGCGATTTGTCCGGGCTGCAAATCATGCCCGAGGACGGCGCCGATTTCGAACTCCTGGTGACCGCGACCGCCACCGAGAGCGCCAGCGGTGCCTCGGCTACGGCCAGCGGCACCATCGATGTGACGGTTGCCTCGGACATCTCCGGCGAGGCGATCGACGGCTATATCGCCAACGCCGTGGTGTTCGACGATGTCAACGCCAACGGCGTCCTCGACGATGGCGAGAGTTTCGACACCACCGACAGCACCGGCAATTTCGAGCTCGCGGCCACACTCGGCTCATTGGTGCTGTTCGACGATCCGAACGATGACTTGGTGGCCATCGACATCGCCACCGGCGTCGCGTTCACCGGGACTCTGGTCGCGCCCGAGGATTCGACGACGGTCACGCCGCTGACCACGATCCTGTCACACCTGATCGACGGCGGTCTCGATCCGGACACCGCCAAGGCGGAGCTTGCCACCGCCCTGGGCCTACCGGCCGATGTCGACCTCACCGAATTCGATCCGATCGAAGCCACGCACGGCGGCAGCGAAGCCGGGGCGCAAGTGTTCGCGGCCGGGATTCAGGTCCAGAACCTGGTGGTGTTGAGCGCGGCTTTGATCGATGGCGCCGGTACGGTCGGCGCGACCGCCGCCACCGAGGCGGTTTTTTCCGAGATCGCGTCCCGGATCCTATCCGGGACCTTGGGCCCAACAGCCGGTCTGAGCGATCCGACGGTGCTGGAAGGTATCGTTTCCGACGCGGCCCTGGCAGCTGGGCTCGATGGCGGCCCGTTGGCCACGGTCGCCGCCGCCGCCACCGGCGCGGCATCGGTCATCGCCAACTTGAACGGTTTGATCGATGACGGGCTGGCCGATGGCGTTGCCGGCCTTGACCTGCTGGGTGACCTGACCCAGATCGCGATCGTCGCCCAGGGCAATGACGCCGGCGACGCCCAGTTCGCTTTGCGTCAGGTCGGCCAGGGCGTTCTCGCCATCGAGGACGTCAGCGCCGAATTCTCCGGCGCCAGCCTCGCCGACAAGGTCGCGGCCTCCGCCGACCGGGTCGGCGATTTGCTCGGCGACGGCGACGAGACCGCGGAAACCCCGACTCTGGTCGTCGCCGATGCGCTGGGCGAGGAAGACACGGCCATAGCCCTCGACATCGCCGCCGCGCTCGTCGATACCGATGGCTCGGAGACCCTGGCGATCACGATCGCCGGCGTGCCGGAAGGGGCCAGCTTGTCCGCGGGCACCAGTCTGGGCGGGGGCGTGTTCGTGCTCGCGGGCGACGACCTCGACGGCTTGTTCGTAACCCCCGCCCCAGGTGACGGCACCGATTTCACGCTGACCGCGACCGCGACCGCGACCGAAGGCGCCGACCAGGACACCGCCTCGGCAACCGCCACGATCGACGTGACCGTGGCCTCGCCTCTCAGCGCCGTTGGCGATGCGCTGATCGGAACCGAGGACACGCCGCTCGCGTTCGATCTGGCCGACATTTTGGCCAATGACGATATTTCCGGGGAATTCTCGGTCTTGTTTCCGGCCGGCGAGTTCGTCAACGGTCAGGTGGTCGAGACCACCGGCGAAGGCGATGCGCCGACATTCGCGTTCGTACCGGACCCGGATTTTTCCGGGCAGGCGCGCTTCACCTATACGCTGATCAACGATCTCATCGACGGTCAATTCGACAGCGCGGTCGTCAATATCGGCGTCGACCCGGTCGCCGATGCCCCCGAGGCGGTGGTTCCGCCGGGCGGTATCGTCAATGGGGTCGAGGACGAGGCGCCGGTGGGCGAGGGCGATGCGAGCAACACGATCGCGCTCACCGGTCTGGGCGGGACGCTGACCGACACCGATGGCTCCGAAACCCTGACCGCGTTTCTGATCCAACTGCCGGCGGCGCCGTCCGGGTTGAGCATCGCGCTGGCGGACACCGCTGAGGAATCCGATCCGGCGCCGATCGATCTGGGCGGCGGTCTGTGGTCGGCGGCGCCGGAGGTGATCGGCGATCTGTTGCTGAAGGTGCCCGAGCATTTCGCCGGCGCCCTGGATCTGACCCTGACCGCGACCTCGGCCGAGACCGGCTTCGGCCCCGGCGACGTCGAGCCCACCGGCCCGGAAACCGCCCCCAACGAAGCGTCGTCGGCGCCAGCGCCGTTCCAGGTCTGGGTCGACCCGGTCGCCGACGGCCCGACCTTGAGCGTCGACGGGGGTCCGCAGAGTGGCGGCCCGATCGTCGCCGACGGCGTGGTCTCGGGTGACGAGGACAGCTGGATCGAACTCGATATCGCGGCCTCGCTGATCGACCCCGACGGCTCCGAGCAGCTCAGCGTGATCATCAGCGGCGCTCCCGAGGGCGCGCTGCTCGGCCTCGGTTTCGGCGACACGATCTTGGCGCGCGACGAGGGTGGAAGCTGGACCCTCAGCGGTGAATTGCTCGACGATCTGGGCCGCCTCCAGATCAAGCCACCGCCCCATGGCGCCGACGACTTCGCCTTGACCGTGGAAGCCAGGACGACGGAAGTCTACGACCCGCCGAGCAACGGCGCCGCCGCGGTCACGACCTCGGACGACACCGCTTCGCTGATCGGAACCATCACCGTCGGGGTCGCCGCGGTCGCCGATGAGCCGGCCCTTTCGACCCCGGATCTGATATGGCGGATCGACGGCGCGGTCGCCACGGTGTCGATCTTTGACGGCCACGTGCCCCAGGTCGGCACCGACATGCTGTTGCTCGATCCGGTGTTCGGCTTTTCCGGCGCCGATCAGGCGAGTGTCGAGAGCTTCCTGGGCCTGACGACGGGTGTTCTCGATACTCTCGGCCCGGGCAACGCCAGGGACGGCTCGGCGATCGTGACCGAACTGGCCGTGGACGCGGGCGACGTGATCTCGGTGGATTACAATTTCTTGGCCCGCGACGGCGCCGCGATCCACCCGGCCTTCGCCGCTTACAACGATTTCGGCTTTGTCTCCATCGACGGCGTGGTGACGGTGCTCGGCACCGCCAACACCGGCGACACCGGCTGGCAGAGCTTCCACTACAAGGCGACCAGCACCGGAACCGTATCGATCGGCCTCGGGGCCATGGATGTGCGGGACATGTCGGTGCCGTCTCAAATGCTGGTCGACAATCTGCGTGTGAACGGCGCGGCGGCGGCGGTTTCGGGGGCGCCGGCGGCGGCGACGGGCGAGGTCGATAGCGAGATCGCGTTGAACCTCTCGGCGGCGGTTGTCGATCAGGACGGCTCGGAGAGCCTGACGGTGACGGTGAGCGGAGTTCCGGTCGGGGCGACCCTGTCGGCGGGGACGGACGAGGGCGGCGGCGTGTGGTCGGTGGCGGTGGGCGCGGTGGCGGCGCTGGCGATCACGCCGCCGGAGGGCTTTATCGGCGACTTCACCCTGAGTGTGTTGGCGGCGGCGACGGACAGCGACGTCGAGGGCGACGTGGCGGTGGCGGAGGCCAGTATCCTGGCGTCGGTGACGGTGATGGTGACGGCGCCCAACCAGGCGCCGGAGGCGGTGGCGGACTCCCTGGTGTTGAGCGATCCGGCCTCGGGAGAGACGGTGCTGGTGCCGGCCGAGGCGCTGCTCGGCAACGATACCGACGCGGACGGCGACGGGTTGCGGGTGAGCGCGGTCGATGACACCGATCTGGTCAACGCGACCGCGGTGGTGGACGGCGACGGCAATGTGGTGATCACGCCGATCGGCGCGGTGGCGATATCCGGGTCGCTCGACTACACCGTGACCGACGGCGCGCTGACGGCGACGGCGGGCCTGGAGATCGTCGAAAAATCGTCCCTGGAGGCGGGCCAGGGCGGGATCTTCATCGGCACCGCGGGCGCCGATTCGATCGATCCGGACGGCGATGACCACATCCTCGGCCTGGCCGGCAACGACAGCCTGGACGGCGGCGCCGGCAACGACATTGTCGACGGCGGCGCCGGCGCGGACCTGCTGTCGGGAAGCGACGGCGCCGATATTCTGTTCCTGGACGGAGACGATCTCGGCGCCGACGGCGGCGCCGGCGCCGACACCCTGGTCCTGGCCGAGGACACCGCGCTCGACCTGGGCACCGGCGTGGTGGTCGGGATCGAGACCATCGACCTGAGCGCCAAGCTCGGCGGCGAGGCTGTGACCCTCGATCACGACGACATCCTGGGCATGGGCAGCACCGACCAGGTCGGCCCCGAGCTGGTGCCGCGCCTGACCATCGCCGGCGGCGACCTGGCCGATACGGTGACCATCGACGGCGTCCTCGAAGGCGATCTG
>CAJWQN010000021.1 GCA_913045505.1 uncultured Rhodospirillaceae bacterium
GCGCTGGTCGGGGCCGATGGGCGGCTGGTCGGAATCGGTTCCTTGTTGGTTCAGGACGCCGCCGGCCCTGATACCGCGGTGCCCGGCAACATGTTCGTCCCCATCAATCTGCTCAAGCCGATCCTGGGCGATTTGATCGCCTTGGGCCAGGATTCGGCGGCGCCCCGGCCCTGGCTCGGCATGTTCACCGACCAGCAGGACGAGGGCGTGGTGGTGATCACGGTGATCCCGGACGGCCCCGCCGAGGCGGCCGGCGTCCGCGAGGGCGACCGAATCGTCTCGGTGGCCGGAGAAATGATCTCGACCATGGCTCAGTTGTTCCGGAAGGTCTGGTCGCTGGGGTCGGCGGGGGTCGAGATTCCGCTCACCGTGGCGAGCGGCGGCGAAATGCGCGGCTTGAGAGTGCGCAGCATCGATCGCACCCGGTTCCTGCGCCTGAACCGGACCTATTGAGTCGGGGCGCGCGCCACGCCGGGACTTGCGCGGGGCGGTGACGGGACGTAGCCTCGCGCCGCCGTGACATATCGGTCCCGCCGCCCCGGGATGGGGCGGCGAGAAGGAGATTCCTTGGCGCGATGACGCTGCATCAACTGCGCATATTCTGGGCCGTCGCCCATGCCAGATCGTTCACCAAGGCGAGCAAGCTGCTGGGCCTGGCCCAGCCGTCCCTGTCCCAGCAAATCTCCAAGCTGGAAGAAGACGTCGGCACGCTGCTGTTCAACCGCAATCGCAACCAGATGGAGCTGACCGACGCCGGCAAATTCCTGTCCCGCAAGGCGGAGCTGATCCTGGCCGGGGTCGAGGAGGCCACCGTCGGATTGCAGGAATTCTCCGAGGGCTCGCGCGGGGTGATCGCGGTCGGTGCCTTGAGTTCGATCGCCCGGAACCTGTTGCCGCAGGCGGCGCATGGCTTGGCGCGCCTGTACCCGGACGTGGAGATCGATGTCCACGAAACCGCGCCCGCCGAGGCGCTGGATCTGCTCTACGGCCGGCGCTTGACGCTGGCGATGCTGGCCACGGATTCGATCGCCAGCTCCAGTTCGTCGTTCCACCAGACCGAAATCTTTTGCGATCCCTATGTGCTGGCGGTGCCGCGCGGGATCGACCTCGCCGAAATCGACGATGCCGAAAAGGATCTCGCGACGCCCGAGCGTATGGTCCTCAACAGCACCATCCAGTTCAATTTCGGCAGCCAGCACAAGCGCAGGATCGAGGAATGGTACCAACTGATGCTGCCCCATTATCGGGTGGTTAGTCAGACCCGGACCTACGAGGTCGCCTTGTCGATGGTCCAGGAGGGCCTCGGCGTGGCGGTCGTCCCGGCCCTCGCCGCGACCGTCGGCCCGGGCCGGACATTCGACGTAACCCTTTATCGGACAACCCTGCCGGACCGCCAGATCGTTGCCCTGACGCCGTCGCAATACGTCAGGGTCCAGCCTTATGCGAGCTTCCTGAAGGTGCTTCGGGAATCGGGCCAGTCGCTCGGCCTGCCGTCGATCGCCCCGGTGCCGCCGTTGCTGGAGAAGCTCTAGGACCGACTATCGGCATCGCAATAGCCACCATAGACGTCAAGGTGTCCCGGATCGGAGTGGTTGATGATGGGGGTGGCGTGGGTCTGCGAAGCTGTCGCCGCCGGCACTGGAGAAATCCTCCGGGATCAGGCAAACCTTTGATGCGGAATAATTATCGCCGGTTCAGCGCCCCGGTTTACTTATCGATAATGAGTTTATTGGGTCAGCGCCGATCCTGCTGATCCATGGGCGCCGCGGCAGCCGCCAGGGCCGTGCCGTCGGGGGCCGTGCGGGTGTCGATCGTGACCACCACGGACATGCCGGGAACCAGGCGTCCGATCAATTCCGGCGGTAGATCGTAGGTGATCTTGACCGGAATCCTTTGCACCACCTTGATGAAGTTGCCGGTGGCGTTTTGCGGCGGCAACAGGCTGAATTCGGCGGCACTTGCCGGAGCCAGGCTGTCGACCCGCCCGATCAGCCGCTGATCCGGGAAGGCATCGATTTCCAGCACCGCGGTCTGGCCGATCCGGACCCGCTCCAACTGGGTTTCCTTGAGGTTGGCCTCGACCCAGGTATAGGCGAGCGGCACCACCGACATCATCGGCCAGCCGGCCTCGGTGTACATGCCGGGTTCGACCTTGCGGTTGCCGATAATGCCGTCGACCGGGGCGATGATCAAGGTGTCGGAGAGCGCGATTTCGGTGCGGTCGAGCCGCGAGCGCGCCCGGGCCACCATCGCCCGCAGCCGATCGATATCGGTTTCCAGGCGCCGAATCTCGCTGTCGATCACCGGCAGTTCATCCCGCGCGGCGGCCAGTTCGGCCTCTCCGCGCTGGACGTCGGCGCGCGCCATCTGGTCGGTGGTCAGCGCCTGCTCGAATTTTTGGCGGGTGCCGATGCCGCGATCCAGTAATTCCTGGGCGCGAGAAAGCTCGCGTCCGGTGTTCTCGGCCTGGGCGCGCATCGCGCGCAGCCGGGCTTCGGCCTGGGCGATGAGAGACTGCTGGAGGCGCCGCCGGGCCCGGAGATTCTCGACCGCCGCGCGGCCGGTCTCGACCTCGGCCTCGGCGGCCGCGACTTCGGCGAGGGCCGCGTCGACCTCGGCCTCGAACGGCGCCGCCCGGAACGAAACCAAAACATCGCCGGCACGCACCGGGTCGTTGTTCTGGAAGTGAACCGCGTCGATATAGCCGTCGATACGGGCACTGACCACGGTGAGGCTGCTATGGACGTAGGCGTTGTCCGTACTCACCAGGTGCCGGCGCACATCCCACCATTTCACGCCGTAGACGCTGCCACCAACGGCCGCGGCGATCAGGATGAAGCTGAATAAGGTGTTGCGCGCTTTCATCTGTGTTCGGTTGTCGATTCACACGATTTTCGGTCCGGACGCCGAATATCGCGGACATGCGAGGATATGGCGGCGGCCCGACCGCGACAATGAGCCATCCTGCAACCCTGCAATGCGCTGGGAGATGGGCGCGGCCAAGCCGTTGTCGCGCCGCGGCGGCGATTCGGTGTAGTGTGTGGGCACCGTCCCCTGTCGGGCGCGCGAAGGAGGATTGGTCATGGCGGCCGAGGGCGTGTTGGCAACACTCGAGGAACTGGTCGGGGCGATTCCCGACGCCTCCTCGGTGATCGCGCCTACCGACAGCAACGGCGTGCCGATGGCCGCCACTCGGTCTCTGATCCGGCGCGGCGCCCGCGATCTTCACTTGATCGGGGGGGCGACCGCGGGGCTGATGGCGGATCTCCTGATCGGTGCCGGCTGCCTGGCCGAGATCGAGACCGCGGCGGTATCCCTGGGCGAATTCGGCCTGGCGCCCCGGTTCCGGGCCGCGGTCGAGGCCGGGGAACTGAGGGTGCGGGACAGCACCTGTCCGGCGATCCACGGCGCTCTTCAGGCCGCCGAAAAGGGCAATCCGTTCATGCCGCTCCGGGGCCTGATCGGCTCCGATCTCATGCACCACCGCCCCGATTGGAAGGTGATCGACAACCCGTTCGCCGCGCCGGGCACCGACAAGATCGTGCTGCTTCCCGCCCTCGTGCCCGATATCGCCCTGTTCCATGCGGCCTATGGCGACCGCGACGGCAATGTCTGGATCGGGCTGCGACGCGAGGTCATGACCATGGCCCATGCGGCCCGCCATACCCTGGTGACGGTTGAGCGGATCCACGACGGGAGCCTGCTCGACGATCCGGCGATGGCGGCCGGGACATTGCCGGCCCTTTATGTGGATCGGATCGCCGTTTGTCCCCAGGGTTGCTGGCCGCTGGGCTTCGCCGATCTCTACCCCGCCGACGCGGACCATATGCGCGCCTACGCCGCCGCGGCCCGCACGGGCGAGGGGTTCCGGGCTTATCTGAAGAGTCACGTCCTGATCGCGGCGGCGGCGGAATAGGCCGGCGCGCTTGGCCGCGGCCGAACCCGATTATCGGTCGGCGGAGCTGCTGATCGTGGCTCTGGCCCGGCTCTTGGCTGGCGCCGGCCATGTGGTGGCGGGCGCGGTCTCGCCGATTCCGGCGGCGGCGGCCCTGCTGGCGGCACATCAGGCGCCGGGGCGGATGCGGGTCAGTATTCTCGGCAGCCAGGACCATTTCCCCTATTCCGACGGCGGCCGCGAGATATTCGACATCGCCGGGCGTGGGCGGATCGATGTATTCTTTCTGGGCGGCGGCCAGATCGACGGCGCCGCCAACATCAATCTGGTCGGGACCGGCACATATCCCGACGTGGATATTCGGTTCCCCGGCTCGTTCGGCTCCGCCTACATGTATTACATGGTGCCCAAGGTCATTCTGTTTCGCGAGGAGCACAGTCCCCGGGTGCTGGTGGCCAAGGTCGATTTCATCAGTGCCCCGGGCACCAGCCCGCCCGACGTCTGTCGGCCCGGGGGGCCGAGCGCCCTGCTCACCGGCAAGGCCGCGTTCGCCTTCGACCGGCAACGGGCGCGGTTCCGTTTGGAAAGCGTCCATCCCGGCCATGACCTCGACACGATTCGCACCGATACCGGGTTCGCCTTCGACCACCCTCCGAGGGTTGCCGTGACCGCGCCGCCCAGTGCCGCCGACCTGGCGGCGATCAGGGGGCCGGTGCGCGAGTCCCTGGGCGCGACCTATCCCGAATTCGCCGCCCGAAGACTGGGCGAGGCGGCGTGACCGCACGGGGCCTTGTCGGCCTATTCATAAATTCCTAACTGAGACGGGGGATCATTGATGGCGTTGCGCCAAACCACGACGTTTAACCGCCAGGGTAGCGGCGAAATGGCCACGAAACCGACCGTGAAAACTGCTGAACGGCGCGCCGCGACCCGGCGCGGGGCCTTGTTTGCCGTTGTTCTGGTGATGTTCGTGGGCGGGCTCGGGCTGGTCGTGGCGGTCGATTGGGGCGGCGAGGCGGAGGAGGAGCTCAGCCTTTCCGAATTGTTGAAAAATCCGTTCGGTGATGGCAATCATTCGCTGACGCCGCTCGAGGAAATGCGAAAGCGGTTTCGCAAGGAATTCCAACTCGAACGCGACAAGCCGCCGCGCCCCGAGATCGCCGCCACTTTGCTGATGCTGCGCGCGGTCACCGAATTCGACGAGTCCCTCCAGCGGGCGGCGATCAACGACGCGGTGCGCCATATGCGCCAGAACCCGGCGATCCATGACATGATTTACAAAGTGATCGATTCCTACGCCACCAACAACCCGCATTTGGCGACCCGGGTCGCCGAGGTGAAAACCGCGGTCCAGAAGGGCTTGGCCAAGGAGCCCGGGCGCGCGCTCGAATGGCTGAAATTCTGATCCTGGGCGGGCGCGGCCTCAGCGCTTGCGTTTGAACCGTGGCAGCCACAACCCATCGCCCGCCGGTTCCCAGGCCAGTTCGACCGCGATTCCGATCGCCAATTCCCCGGGCGCGACGTCAACCAGGTTGCTGACCAGCCTGACCCCGGCCATACCGGGAAAGGTGATCAGGACCACGTTGTAGGGAAGGGCGCCGGCCACCGATTCATGGGACGAGTGGTGGACCACGGTGTAACTGTACACTTCGCCCACCGCGGGGGCATCAATCCAGGTTTCGGCACCGGATCGGCAAGCGGGGCAAACCGGCGTCGGCGGATGCCGTAACTGGCCGCAATCGGCGCAGGCCTGAAACATCAGCCGGCGCTCCGCGCAATAGTCCCAGAACCGCCGGGCATCGAGCGGCGGCACCGGAAACGGCATCGATTCGGGCAGATAAGGCATGATCAGGCGGCCAGGATCAGGGCGCTGGTCGGGGTCACCGATTCGCCGCCGCAGACCAGGGCCAGGCGGGCCTCGGCAACCTGGGCGGTGGACTCGCCGCGCAATTGGCGCACGGCCTCGATTACCAGATTGAAACCGTGGATATAGGCCTCCGACAAATTGCCGCCCGAGGTGTTGCAGGGCAAGGTGCCGCCCGCGCCGATCTGGCCGTCGGCGACGAACGGGCCGCCCTCGCCGATATCGCAAAAGCCGAAATCCTCGAGCGCGAACACGACCATGGCCGTGAAGGCGTCGTAAAGCTGGGCCACGTCGATATCATCGGCGGTGACGCCGGCGCGGGAAAATAGATCGGCGGCCAGGCCGCGGGCGTTGGCCGAGGCGTAAGTCTCGTGGGGCATGTTGTGGCCGCCGAGCAGACCGGTTCCCCAGCCTTGGCCGCTGCCTTGTTGCGCGGCCAGGATTTCGATCGGTGCCGCGGCCAGATCGCGGGCGCGTGCAACGGTGGTCACGATCGCGGCCGCGGCACCGTCGCTTTCCAGGCAGCAGTCATAGAGCCGGAGCGGATCGGCGATCATGCGCGAATCGAGATACCGATCCATGGTCAGCGGCTTCTCGCGCATCACCGCGCGCGGGTTGCGATTGGCGTTGGCCCGGGCCGCGAGCGCCACCGCGCCCAACTGTTCGGCCGTGGTCCCGTAGAGATGCATGTGGCGGCGGACCAGGGGGGCGAACATCTGGGCTGGGGCGAACATGCCGAACGGGGCGGTGAACGTGGCGTGGGGCGTCCAGGGATGGAATTGGCCGTAGCGGAACGACTGGCCCTGACACAGCGCCCGGAACGCGACCACGTAATTCGCCTGACCCGACTCGACCGCCGCCGCGGCGTGGGCGAGAGCGCCGCAACTGCCGCCGCCGCCGCCGCCCCAGACCATGGAGGCAAAGCGCAATTGACGGGTGCCGAACGCGTTCATCAGCAATGACGGCTCGTTGGCGTCGTCGGAAAACGAGGCGAAGCCATCTATTTCGTCGGGGTCGAGACCGGCGTCGCGGGCCGCCGCCAGGATCGCGTCGCAGGCCAGACGGAACTCGCTCCGGTCCGTGATCCCGCCCCACCGCGCATAATCGCTCTCGCCGATGCCGACGATGCAGGCCCGTTGTCCGCTCATGGCCGGCGCACTGTAGCGATTTCGCCGGCCATGGCCAGCGACCCGCCGGTCTCCGGCATCGGTGCCCTGATCAACGGTAATAGGCCAGCCAGTACCAGACTCGGCCGAGGATTTCGTGCAACGCCCAGGAGCTGTCCCGCAAACCCTTGGCCGAGGGCAGCACAAGTTCGGCCATGAACGGTCCCCGATGGGAGTACCCGGTCCCGGCTGGAATCACATCGATGCCGAAGTGGCGAAATGCATCCGCGGCACGCGGCATGTGCCAGCCATGGGTCACGAGAAGGGCTGTTTCGAGCCTCCGGGTCCGCAACAGTTCGCTGGTGAGTCGGGCATTCTCGAACGTGCTTGACGATCCGGATTCGGTCCAGACCATCGGCATCGCGAACTCCGTCGTCAAGGTCTCGGCCATGAAGTCCGCCACGGGCGTCGTCGAATCGAGCCAGGCCCCGCCGGACACGACGATCGGCAGCCCGGTTTCGCGGCCCAGCTTGGCGCCGTATCGCAGCCGCTGCAACGTCAGTCCATCGACGGTCACGCCGCCGAACTCGGGCGCGGTGCGTGCCAATCCGGCACTGAGGATCACGATCGCCTGGGCCTTGCCCGCGGCCGGCGGGGGCGATCCGCGCAGCGCGCGGTCTTCGAGGCCGGCCAGGAGCCACACACCGCAGAGCGGCGTGCTGAGCCCATAGAGGGCCGCCAAGCCGATGCCCGCCAATATTCGACCGAGTCGCGGGCGCCGGCGCATCAACACCAGCCCGACGATCGTCAAGACCAGCAAACTTGCCGGCGGCAGCAATAGTTGCTTGAGTAACGGATACATCGGGCGTGCCGGCGTTCCGGCTTCGAATCGGATTCAGTCGACCATGGTGAGGCCGCCGCTCACGCTGAGCACCTGGCCGGTGATGTAATCGGCGCGGGCGCTGGCGAAGAACAGGATCGCATTGGCGATTTCCTGGGGCTGGGCGACTCGACGGAACGGGATGACCTTGGTCAGCGCGGCGCGCATTTTTTCGGGCTGGGCCTTGAACAGGGGGGTATCGGTGGGTCCGGGACAGACGCAGTTGACGTTGATCCGAAACCGCGCCATTTCCCGGGCGAGCGATTTGGTGAACGCCACGACCCCACCCTTGGCGCCGGCATACAT
The DNA here is from genome assembly GCA_913045505.1 of uncultured Rhodospirillaceae bacterium. Lineage (GTDB taxonomy): Bacteria > Pseudomonadota > Alphaproteobacteria > UBA7887 > UBA7887 > CAJWQN01. Next base: position 8,052 of record CAJWQN010000021.1, read on the forward strand.
GGTCTCACCGGTGCTGCCGACCCGGCCGGCGTCGCTGGCCACGTTCACGATCTTGCCGGCGCCCCCGTCGATCATGGCCGGCAGGAAGGCGCGGGCGACACGCACCGGTCCCATGAGGTTGATCGCCACCACCCGGTCCCAGAACTCAGGCTCGTTGTCCATGAACGGCTCGATCCGGTCCCAGCCGGCGACGTTGACGACAACATCCACCGTTGGGGCACGCTCCAGCACCGCCGCGGCGAAGGTCTCGATTGCCCCGGGATCGGCGACATCGAGGGCCAGGAAGCTGGCATTGGCCCCGGCTTCGCCGGCGACACGGGCGCCGCCGTCGGTGTCGATGTCGCCGCTGAAAACAGTGGCCCCGGCGCGGGCGAACTCCAGAACCGTCGCGCGGCCGATTCCGGATGCGCCGCCGGTTACGATCGCAGTCTTGCCGTCGAGTTTCATGGCGGTTGGTTTCCTTATCGATGGGGACCGGAGAGATGTAGCATGGTTTGTCTCGGCGGCCTTCGCAATCCTGGCCAAACCGGGAATGGGTGCGCTTGTGAAGCGGACTCCGAACGGTCAAGATAACGGTCGGCCCGAAATCCGATCATCACGAATGGAGTCCGCGATCCATGCCGCAATCGCTGAAGGGCGTGTTCTGCCCGACACTGACGCCCGTCGATCGGGACCTCGAGCAGAACCTCGGGGCGTTCATCGGTCATTGCCGGCGCCTGCTCGATGAGGGTTGCCACGGCTTGGCGGTGTACGGCACGACCAGCGAAGCCAATTCGTTTTCGGTCGAGGAGCGGATGGCCGGCCTCGAAGCACTGGTCGAAGCCGGGCTGCCCGCGGCCCGGATCATTCCCGGCACCGGTTGTTGTGCGCTCACCGATTCGGTCCGCCTCACGGCGCATGCGGTCCGCCTGGGCTGCGCCGGGGTGCTGATGCTGCCGCCGTTCTATTACAAAGGGGTCGGCGACGACGGGCTGTTCAAGGGCTTCGCCGAGGTTATCGAGCGGGTCGGGGACGACCGGCTCAGGGTCTACCTCTACCATATCCCGCCGGTCTCCAGCGTGCCGTTCAGCCTGGCCCTGGTCGAGCGATTGGTCGGCGCCTATCCGGAAACCGTGATTGGCCTGAAGGACAGTTCCGGTGATTGGAGCTATACGGACGCGCTGCTGCGGGCGCTGCCGGGCTTCGGCGCATTCAGCGGCTCGGAAGTCTTTCTGCTCGCCAACCTGCGTGCCGGCGGCGTCGGTTGCATCACCGCCAGCGCCAACGTCAATGCGCCCGCGATCCGGCGCTTGTACGATCACTGGTCGGGCGCGGACGCCGATGCCATGCAGGAGGATTTGAGCCGACGGCGCCAGATCATTCAGGCCAGTCCGCTGATCCCGTCGTTGAAACGGATTCTCGCCCATCACCTGGGCGACGAGGGATGGTGCAACCTGCGCCCGCCCTTGATGCCGCTCGATGCGGCCCAAGCGGCGCGTCTGATCGCGGACCTCGATGGCGACGGTTTCGCCATGTCGTCGTCACCCGCGTCCACGCCCGCCGTCGCCAGCGCTTGAACCGCGTCCGTCGGCCGCGGCGCGGCACCCCGGCGCCCCGGCTCGAGACCCGATTCCTGGGTGGGCGTGAGGTGGCGGTGCGGATTCGCGCCAGCACCCGGGCCCGGCGGCTTGCCCTCAGGGTGGAACCGCGTGCCGGCGTGGTCGATCTGGTGATGCCGGCAGGTGCCTCGCAAACAGCGGCCGACAGGTTTCTGAGCGCCCACGCCGAATGGGTGGCGGCGCGAATCGGAGAATTGCCACCGCGCATCGGCTTCACCCCTGGCGCCGTGCTCCCGATATTGGGCCGTGATTGCACCATTCGCCACGTGACATCGTTGGCGATCGAGGTCGTTCGCGAGGGCGACGAACTGCTGGTCGGCGGGCCGTTGGACGAGATCGGCGAGAAGGTCGCTGTCTGGTTGCGAACCCTGGCGCGGCGAGTCTTGACCGAACGCGCCGAGGGGTTCGCCCGGATCCTGGGACGCCGCCCGACCAGGCTCACCATTCGCGATCCACGCAGCCGCTGGGGCAGTTGCTCGTCGGCGGGCCGACTCTCGTTTTCCTGGCGGCTGGTGTTGGCGCCGCCGATGGTGCTCGATTACGTCGCCGCGCACGAGGTCGCTCATCTTCGCAAGCCCGACCACGGGCCTCGGTTCTGGGCTCTGGTCGAGCGCCTGTGCCCGGGATACCATGACGGGCGCGTCTGGCTGCGCCGACACGGTGCCCGCCTGCACCGTTACGGTTGAGCGCGGCTCATGAACCGGCTCCAGATTCGAGCCGGCAAACCGCCGCCGGTGACTTTGTTCATCGGCTTCGAATCGTCGTTGCCGAGCCACACGCCGGCGACCAGCCGCGGCCCGTAGCCGATGAACCAGGCGTCCCGCCAATCCTGACTAGTGCCCGTCTTGCCCGCGGCCGGGCCGGCCCATTGCGCCTGCTTGCCGGTTCCCGCCGATACGACCACGCGCAGCAGGTGGTCCATGGTCGACACCGTGGCCTGTTCCAGGACCGGCCCCGGCCCCGACCCCTGGCGCCGATAGAGCACGGCGCCGTCGCGACCGCGGATTTCGTCAATGCCGTAGGGCCAGATCGCGCGCCCTTGATTGGCGATCACCCCGTAGGCGGCGGTGAGTTCGATCAGGCTGACCTCGGCGGCGCCGAGCGCGACGCTGGGCGCGGCCGGTAAATCGGCGGTGATGCCGAGGCGATGGGCCATGCGGATGACCTGGTCGCGTCCGGCCTGTTCGGCGACCTTGACCGCCACCACGTTGCTCGATTGGGCGAAGGCATCGCCGAGGCGCATCGGCCCGTGAAACCGGCCGTCGTAGTTGCGCGGACTCCAGCCCTCGATCTCCACCGGTGAGTCGGTGACCCGATCGTCGGGGCTCATTCCGGCTTCGATGCCGGCCAGATAGACGAACAGCTTGAACGCCGAGCCCGGTTGCCGCCGGGCCTGGGTGGCGCGGTTGAATTGGCTTCTCACATAGGAGCGCCCGCCGACCATGGCGCGGACCGCGCCACTCGAATCGAGGGCGACCAGCGCCGCTTCGCCGACCGCCGCCTCCGGCGCGCCGTTCAGGACCTCGGCAATGGCGTCTTCCGCCGCCTGCTGGGCGCGCGCATCCAGGGTCGTCACCAGGATCAGATCCTCGGGTGTCGGACCCAGATAGCTGGGCAGTTGTTCGATGACCCAGTCGGCGAAATACCGAGCCGCCGGTGTGTCGGTCAAGGCGCCGGTGGCGGTTGCCGGCGCCGCCTTGGCCGTGGCGGCTCCCTCGGGCGCAAGCAGGCCGGCGGCGACCATGTTGTCGAGCACCTGGCCGGCGCGCGCCTGGGCGCGGGCCAGGTCGCGGGTCGGCGCGTAGCGGCTGGGGGCCTTCAAGAGCCCCGCGATCATGGCCGATTCGGCGAGGGTGAGGTCGCGCGCCGATTTGCCGAAATAGCGTTGCGAGGCCGCTTCGACCCCGTAGGCGCCGGCACCGAGATAGACCCGGTTGAGATAGATGGTGAGCAGCTGGTCCTTGGTGAATCGATGTTCGAGCCACAGCGCCAGCAGCAGTTCCTGAACCTTGCGGCGGACGGTGCGGGCGGGGCTGAGAAAAACATTCTTGGCGATTTGCTGGGTCAGGGTGCTGCCGCCCTGGACCACGCGGCCGGCCTTGAGATTGGCGAAGGCGGCGCGCACCAGACCAATCCAATCCAAGCCGAAATGGCTGTAGAAGCGCCGGTCCTCGGTGGCCAGCACCGCCCGCGGCAGTTCGGCCGGCAGCGCTTCCAAGGTGACCGGACCGGCATAGACCTGGCCATAGGTGGCGACCACAGTGCCCTCGGCGGTGGTCACGGTAATTCCCGGCGATCGATGGGCCTTGGTCAGGGAGCCGATGTCGGGGAGGTCATAGGCGTAGGTGGCGACCAAGCCGCCGACGGCCACCACCGACCAGATGCCGGCGATCAGGCCCCAATAGGCCAGCCGGACAAGCGCCGAGCGCCGCGCCGGCTGACGGGGCGGTGTCCGTGCCTTCTTGGGACCCCGCTTGGCCGCCGCCTTGGTCCGGCCGCGACGGTCACCCTTGGCCGGCATCGGGCGCGGGCCGCGCGGGTTCACACATCGAGGTTGGCCACGCTGAGGGCATTTTCCTGAATGAAGTTCCGGCGCGGCTCGACCAGATCGCCCATCAGGGTCGAGAACAGATCGTCGGCATCGTCGGCATGGCTGACCCTGACCTGAAGCAGTGTCCGCGACCCCGGATCGAGGGTGGTTTCCCAGAGTTGATCCGGGTTCATCTCGCCGAGGCCCTTGTAGCGCTGGATGGCGGTTCCCTTGCGTCCCTGGTCGAGGACGGTGTCGAACAGCTCGGTGGGCGCGCGCACCTCATAGGTCTTGTCCTTGGTTTCGAGAACCGCCGGATGGGCATAAAGCTCTTGCAGTTCCGCGCCGCTCGCGTCGAGCCGGCGCGCTTCGGCGCTTTGCAGCAGGGCGCGATCGATCCGGTAGTGGGCGACCAGCCCCCGCCGGTCATGGGCAAAGGCAAGCGCGCCGTCCTCGGTGGCATGGCCAGCCCAGCCGTCCTCGCCTGGCGCGGCAAGCTCGTTGAGGCGCTGGGCGATATATTTGGCCGTTCCGTCGGCGGTTTGGCGGTCGTCGAGCAATTCGAGGTTCAACGCGCCGGCCACGGCCGCCTGTTCGATCAGGGCCGGCGTGAGCTTCCGCGACAAGGTCTTGAGCAGCGCCGCGTGATCGCGGGCACGGTCGACCACGGCGCGCAGGTCCGTACCGGCCCGCGCGGTTCTGGCCTCGGGCCTGCCGACCAGCAGGCGCGCGCCTTTCAATCCTTGCTCGATCAGGAAGTCCTCGAGCTCGCCCTCGTCCTTCTTGTAGACCTCGGTGTTGCCGCGCTTGAGCTTGAACAGCGGCGGCTGGGCGATATAGAGGTAGCCGCGCTCGATGATCTCGGCCATGTGACGATAGAAGAACGTCAGCAGCAAGGTCCGGATGTGCGAGCCGTCAACGTCGGCGTCGGTCATGATGATGATCTTGTGATAGCGGGTCTTGTCGGCATCGAAGTCGTCATGGCCGATGCCGGTGCCCAGCGCCGCGATCATGGTGCCGATCTCGGCCGACGACAGCATCTTGTCGAACCGCGCCCTCTCGACGTTCAGGATCTTGCCGCGCAACGGCAGCACCGCCTGATTTTGCCGGTGGCGCGCCTGCTTGGCCGAGCCCCCGGCACTGTCGCCCTCGACCAGGAACAGCTCGCTGTTGGCGGGATCGCGCTCTTGGCAATCGGCGAGCTTGCCGGGCAGCGAGGTGATATCGAGGGCGCCCTTGCGCCGGGTGAGTTCGCGCGCCTTGCGGGCCGCTTCGCGAGCTGCCGCGGCATCGACCACCTTGGAGACGATGGTTTTGGCTTCGGCCGGGTTTTCTTCCAGCCATTGCGCCAGGCGGTCGGCGACGATGCTTTCGACCACCGGACGGACATCGGAGCTGACCAGCTTGTCCTTGGTCTGGGATGAGAATTTGGGGTCCGGCACCTTGGCCGCCAGCACGCAGGTAAGCCCCTCGCGCATGTCTTCGCCGGTCAACTGGACCTTCTCCTTGCGGGCGATCCCGGTCTCGTTGACGTAGTTGTTGATGGTTCGGGTCAGCGCCGCGCGGAACCCGGCCAGGTGGGTACCGCCGTCTTTCTGGGGGATGTTGTTGGTGAAGCAGAGCACGTTCTCGTGGTAGCTGTCGTTCCATTGGAGCGCGACCTCGACCACCGAGCCGTCACGTTCACCGCCAATGCTGATCGGGGGCTTGTGAAGCGCCTGCTTATTGCGATCGAGATAGGCGACGAACGCCTCGATTCCGCCTTGATAATGCAACAAGACGGTATTGGCCTCGACCCCGCGCGCATCCGAGAGTTCGATCCGCGCCCCGGAGTTGAGGAACGCCAACTCGCGCAGCCGATGTTCGAGCAGCGCGAAATCGTAGGTGGTGAGGCTGAAAGTGGTTTTCGACGGCCAGAACGTGATCTCGGTTCCCTTGCGCTCGCCGGCTTCGCCGATCACGGCCAGCGGCGCATCCGCCTCGCCGCCGGTGAAGTTCACCCGATGGTGCCGCCCGTCACGCCAAATATCGAGCACCAGCCGTTCCGACAGGGCGTTGACCACCGAGACGCCGACACCGTGCAGGCCGCCCGAGACCTTGTACGAGTTCTGGTCGAATTTGCCGCCGGCATGGAGCTGGGTCATGATCACCTCGGCCGCCGAAATGCCCTCCTCGCCGTGGATGTCGGTTGGGATGCCGCGGCCGTTGTCGTTGACCGTGACCGAGCCGTCCGGATTGAGGGTCACTCGAATCTGGTCGCAGTAGCCGGCCAGCGTTTCGTCGATGGCGTTGTCGACCACCTCGAACACCATGTGATGCAGGCCCGAGCCGTCGTCGGTGTCGCCGATATACATGCCCGGCCGTTTGCGCACCGCGTCCAGGCCCCGCAGGACCTTGATCGAATCGGCATCGTAGGGCTCGGCGCCGTTGCCGGTCTGCTCGATGTCGGTCATGGCCGGTCGGCTCCGAAAAAGGGTGAGCGCCGCCCCGGCGCCAGGGCGTTTCCGTCGACGGTGAAGAATTGCGCCCGCGATTCGAACCGGGCGAACAACGATGAATCGGTCCCGGTCAGCCAGGCCTGGGCGCCCAGATCGCAGATCGCCTCGATCAAGGCCGCGACATGGGCGGAATCGAGATGGGCCGCGATTTCATCGAGCAGCAACACCGGCACCCGGCCGCCGCGTGCCGCGTGCAGACGCGCGTCGGCGAGCACGATCGCCACCAGCAGCATCTTCTGCTCACCGGTCGAGCATTGTCCGGCCGGCAAATCCTTGTCGAGGTGATGCACCTCCAGGTCGCTACGATGGGGGCCGATGGTCGCTCCTCCGGCCTCGGCATCCTGAGCGCGCGCGGCGGCCAGCGACTCGCGGAGACGGGCTTCGACATCGACCGCCGGCATGCCGTCGAGCCAGTCCTCGACATGGCCCCGGATGGTGAGCGCGACGGCCGGAAACGGCGCGGCGCCGGCGCCCAGCGCCGCCTGCAATCGCTGGACCGCGTCGCGCCGAGCGGCGCCGACGGCGACCGCGTGCTCGGCCATGGTTTCCTCGATCGCGTTCAGCCAGACCGGATCTGCGGGGCCGTCCCTGAGCACCCGGGCGCGGGCGCTCATGCAGCGCTGGAACGCGCCAAGCCTGCGGGCGTGGCCCGAATCCACGCCGTAAACCAGCCGGTCGAAAAAGCGGCGGCGGGCAGGCGCGCCGTCCAGGAACAGGCGGTCCATGTTGGGTGTCAGCCAAATCAGATTGAGGTGCTCGGCCAGCGCCGCCTGGCCCCGGACCGTCTCGCCGTCGATTCGGATCAGGCGGCGATCGGTGTCCCGCTCGGGATCCCGGCCGGTGCCGATCTCGACCCGTCCCTGGGCGGCCTCGACCGAGGCGGCCACCGCCCAGCGGGTTTCGCCGTCGTCGCCGCGGCGGACAAGGTCGGCGAGGCGCGCGCTCCGCAGTCCGTTGCCCGGCGCCAACAACGACAGAGCTTCGAGCAAATTGGTCTTGCCGGCGCCATTGACTCCACTCAACACGACCGGTTGCGGCCCGACCTCGACTTTCAAGGACCGATAGGAGCGGAAATCGGTCAGCATCAGCCGCGTAACCGCAAGCCGGGACGGGAGCCCCGCCACGGCGACCGCCGGTGGGTTCGACATCGGAATCGCGGGCCTCTCGGGAATCGCGGTCAAACGCGCATCGGCATCAAGACGTACAGGGCCCGGCTGTCGTCGCCATCGCTGACCAACGTCGGCGAGGCGGCGTCCGCCATCCGAAATCGCATGTGGTCGCCTTCGATCTGGTCGGTCATGTCGAGCACGTAACGGGAGTTGAAACCGATGTCGAGCGCGCCCGAATCGTAATCGACCGAAAGCTCTTCGCTCGCGCTGGCCTGCTCGGGACTGCTGGCGGACAAAGTCAATTTACCGGATTCGAGACTCAGCTTGATGGCCCGGGTCTTGTCGCTGGAGATCGTCGAGACGCGGTCAACGGCGTCGGCGAAGGCTTTGCCCGGAATCTGCATGACCTTGTCGTTGTCGGACGGGATCACCCGTCGGTAATCGGGGAAGGTGCCGTCGATCAGCTTGGAGGTCAGAACCGCGGCGCCGATCGCGAATCGGATCTTGTTCTCCGATAAGGCGACTTCGACCGGCTCGTCGTGGTCCTCGAGCAGCTTGATGGTTTCGTTGACCGCCTTGCGGGGTACGATCACGCCCGGCATGCCGGCGGCACCGTCGGGCAGGTCGACCTCGACCTGGGCCAGACGGTGGCCGTCGGTCGCGACCGAGCGCAACGCCGGCGGCTCGTCGTCGGCCGGCGTATGCAGGTAGATACCGTTCAGGTAGTACCGCGTCTCCTCGGTCGAGATCGCGAATCGGGTCTTCTCGATCAGCCGTTTGAGGTCGGCGGCCGGCACCGCGAAACTATGGCTGAACTCGCCCTCGGTCATTGCCGGAAAGTCCTCGATCGGGAGGCATGGCAAAGTGAAATTGGACCGCCCTTCGCGAATGTCCATGCGATCGGCGGCGCCCTCGGTCGAGAGCGCGATCTGGCCGCCCTCAGGCAGTTTGCGGACGATATCGTACAGCATATGCGCGGGCGCCGTGGTCGCGCCATTTTGGTGGACCTCGGCCGCGGCCTTGTCGATCACGGCGATGTCCATATCGGTGGCGGTCAGAGAGACCCCCGTGTCCTCGGCCGAAAGCATCAGGTTCGACAGGATCGGTATCGTGTTGCGGCGCTCGACCACGCTTTGGACGTGCTGCAAGGATTTGAGCAGGACGGAGCGCTCGGTAGTCAATTTCATCGGTTGGGCTGCTCTCTAACGGAATGCCTCAGTTCGGCGCCTGGACGAGACCCGACGGCGACAGCCGCCGCTGACAGCGGCGCCCGCTTCGGCGACGATATCCTGACCCCCTCGAGGCCACCAAATATAGCAGATGCCGGCATATACGGCAGCAATTTCCGCAGGCCCCGCAGTTCCGGCCCCGGCGCCGGGCCGGAGCCGATCAAGCTTCCAGCATGCGACGCAAGAGCTCGACATCCTCGGCGAATCCGGCGTCCGCCTGACGCAACTGATCGACCCTCTTGACCGCGTGCATGACCGTGGTGTGATCGCGATTGCCGAACTTTCTGCCGATCTCGGGCAGCGAGCGTTGGGTCAACTGCTTGGCCAGATACATCGCCACTTGGCGGGGCCGGGCGACCATCTGAGCGCGCCGAGCCGAACTCATCTCCGCGACCTTGATGTTGTAGTACTCGGCCACGTTCTTCTGGATATCCTCGATGGTCACCCGGCGATCATGGGCGCGGAGCAGATCGTGCAGTACCTCTTGGGTCGATTCGAGCGTGATCGGCCTGCCGACCAACGAGGAATGGGCAATCACGCGGTTCAAGGCGCCTTCCAGTTCGCGGACGTTGGAGGTGATCTTGCGGGCCAGGAACTCCAGCACCTTGGGCGGGATATCGACCGCGTCGGCCTGCTCGACCTTGGCCTGGAGGATTCCCATCCGCAACTCGTAAGAGGTGCCGTGGACTTCGGCGACCAGCCCCCAGCCGAGCCGCGAGCGCATCCGTTCTTCCATCCCCTCCATGTCCGAGGGCGATCGATCGCCGGACACCACGATTTGCCGGTTCCGATCGACCAGCGCGTTGAAGGTGTGGAAGAATTCCTCCTGAGTCGCGTCCTTGCCGTCCATGAACTGGACGTCGTCGATCATCAACACATCGACCGAGCGAAACAGCTCCTTGAAGCCCATGATGTTCTTGAATCTGAGCGCGCGGATGAACTGATACATGAATTTCTCGGCCGACAGGTAGATCACCCGCCGGTCGGGCCGGCGTTCGCAGATTCGCCAGGTGATGGCGTGCATCAAGTGGGTCTTGCCGAGGCCGACGCCGCCATAAATGAACAGCGGGTTGAACGGCACGTCGTCGAGTTCGGCCACCCGCCGCGCGGCGGCATGGGCGAATTCGTTCGGCTTGCCGACGATGAAATTCTCGAAGCTGAACCGCGGGTCGAGGGTGGCGCGGATATTCTCCAGCTCTTCCAGCGGTCCGGAGGCGCGCGGCTCCGCCGGAGCCCGCGGTGCCGGCTTCACGGCGACCGCCTCGGGCGGGGCCGCGCAAGCTTCGCCGGCGGCGCCGTCCACCCGTACGACGATCTCGACCGAATCGATCGAGGGATCGTCCTGCTGCCAAAGGGCCCGAACCCGGTCGCCGAATCGGGGCGCCACCCAGTCGCGCATGAATCGGGTCGGCACGGATAGCACCACGGCTCGGTCCGATTGCTCGACGAAATCGAGCCGGCTCAGCCAGTTGGCGAATGTGGTTTCGCCGACTTCCGCATGGAGCTGCGCCAGGACTCGCCGCCACCGCGACAGGGCTTGCGAATCGGCTCTGCCCCGCTCCGTCATGGGCCGGCGCCGCCCTCGGGCCGGAAAGTATTCTCATCCCAGACGGGGAGGACCGGGCCAATGTATGGTGGCTGCTCAACACTCCAAACGAATACTGAATTCTTGGAATTCACTGCCGACCCCCCTTGATATCGATTCGGTCTCCAAAAATTCGCACGAAAAACCCTTCTTCGGCTTGCGTGATTTTAGCAAGCCATATTAAATTCATTTCGTAATTTCAGCCCCTAACTTATTAGGGTGCAATGTTTACTTGAGGTCAGTCTATGGGAATATTGTTTATGTTTGCCCAGCCGACCAGCCTCGACCCCCGATCTTGAGTCAGAGTAGCCACGGCTGGCGCGACGCGCAACAGGTCCGTAATGAGAACGAAACGATTTTGTCGGACCGGTGAGTGCTTCCGGCAACCCTGGTTGTCGCGGTTCGAGGGGCGCGATTCAGCCGCGCCGCGCGGCGCGGCGCGACCTCGAAATCGGATCTGCGATATGGGCCGGGGACTTACAGCGCGTTGATGCGCGAGGCCATGCGCGAGAGTTTCCGCCGTGCCATGTTGCGATGGACCACGCCGATTTGGGCGCCGCGCATGAGGACCGGCTGAGCGGCCTTGAACGCGGCCTCGGCGGCGGCCTTGTCGCCGCTGGCGATCGCCTTCTCCACCGCCTTGACGAAGGTGCGGACGCGGCTGCGCCGCGCGCCGTTGATAAGCCGTCGGCGCTCGTTTCGTCTGATACGCTTCAACGCCGATTTGTGATGGGCCATATGGTTCAGGATCCTATCATCGCGAACAGGCGCGGACTTATAGTCAACCGCGCGGAGAGCGTCAACTCGCCGCCGCGCGCGAATCGGTCGAATCGGTGATGCCTCATTTGTTGGTGAAGTTGGGCGCCCGTTTCTCGGCGAAAGCGGTCATGCCCTCCTTCTGGTCTTCCAGGGCGAAGGTCGAATAGAACACCCGCCGCTCGAACAGCACGCCCTCCCTGAGCGAGGTCTCGAAGGCGCGGTTGACCGCTTCCTTGGCCATCATCACCGACGGGCGCGACAGTTTGGCGATGGTGTTGGCCACCGTGATCGCCTCCTCGATCAAATCCTCCGGCGCCAGCACCCGGCTGACCAAGCCCACCCGCTCGGCCTCCTCGGCATTCATCATGCGCCCGGTCAAGATCATTTCCATGGCCTTGGACTTGCCGACCGCGCGCGGCAATCTCTGGGTCCCACCCGAGCCGGGATAGGTGCCCAAGTTGATTTCGGGCTGGCCGAAACGGGCATTGTCGGCGCAGAGAATGAAATCGCACATCATGGCCAATTCGCACCCGCCCCCGAGCGCGTAACCGGCGACCGCGGCGATCACCGGCTTGCGGCATCGGCTTACCCGGTCCCAAGGTTCGATGAAATCGCCGAAATAGGCGTCCATATAGCTCTTGGGCAGCATTTCCTTGATGTCGGCGCCGGCCGCGAACGCCTTGTCGCTGCCGGTGATCACGATCGCGCCGATCCCGTCCTCGGCCTCGAAATTGTCGAGCGCGTCGCCCAATTCGGCGATCAGCTCGGAATTCAGGGCATTCAGCGCTTTCGGCCGATTGAGGGTGATCAAGCCGGCCCGGCTGCGGGTTTCGACGATGATGTTGTCATAGGGCATGGCGGGTCCCCGTCTCTAGGGTGGAATGGATTTGCGAAGGGTCGAGTTGTGGGCGCCGGCGTCATTCGGGCGCGAGCGAGAAGCGGACCATGACCGTGGCCTCGCCGGCGCCGAGCACCGAGACCGTCAGATTTTCGCCGTCACGGCGGAACACGGAAGGGCCGGATTCGATCCAGCCCAGGGCCGGCAATGTGGCGCGGTAGAAATCGGTCACCGCCGCGGCCGGGACCGTACCGGTGGCGTAGCACTCGACGATACGCCCCCCCGGCGTGTCGAACACGATTCCGGCCTGATCGACCACCACCAGTCCGTCCATCAACGGCAGATCCTCGAAGCCGGCCACGAAGCCATCGCCGGCCCAGGCGACTCCGGGCCCGGCGGTGATGACGAGCGCGACGATCAAGGTTCCGAATCGCGGGATCATGGCGCCCGTCCTACATCAGCGCTGACAGTTGGGACAGTAAAATGTCGCCCGGTTGGATTGAATGATCCGCCGAACCGTATGGCCGCGCTTGCCGGTGACGCAGGCCGCGTCCTCGCGGTGGTAGACCGCGAACCGGTGTTGGAAATAGCCGAGTTCGCCCGATGCCTGGACGTAATCGCGCAGGCTCGATCCGCCGGCCGCGATCGCCTCCGCCAAAACCGCGCGTATCGCCGCGACCAGGCGTTCGGCGCGGACACCGGCGACGCTGGCGCCGGTCCGCCGGGGCGACAGGGCGGCCCGAAACAGGCTTTCGCAGACATAGATATTGCCCAGGCCGGCGACGATGCCCTGATCGAGCAGCAGCGCCTTTATCGGCGCCCGCCGC
>CAJWQN010000022.1 GCA_913045505.1 uncultured Rhodospirillaceae bacterium
ATGGGTAACCCCGGCAATGATCGCCCGGTCGGCGGCCGCCCTCGTCGCGACCTGGACTCCGATGTTGGGCTTGCACTCATCGTCGAGGGAGACGAGGTCGTATTCGTATTTGGCATCAGGATCCGCGTTGCGCAGCCGAACCGCGAGATCGGCCGAATTGCGCCCGCCCAGCCCGTTGGCCGAAACGCCGCCGGTCAGCGGCGCGATGAAGGCGACTTTCACCTTGTCCTTGGCGAACGCGGCGCCGGCGGCCAGAGTCGAGGCCAGAATCAGGACGGCGAGCAGCGCCCGCCGGATGTGACCAAACCGCATTGACTTTTTCTCCCTTGTCGCGCACTTCGGCGCGGCGGAGTCGCGCACCGCACGGTATTCGCGCACCACCCGGGAATAATGAATGAAAGTACCGCGCAATCAAGACCCTCGGCCTGACCAGGGGCGCATACCGCGGTCGGCTTCGGTGGCGACCGCGGTGGCGCTGATGGTGGCGGCATGCCTCGGCGCGCCAGCCCAGATTCAGCCCATGCGGCCGCCCGGCCCGGGATTTTGCGCCCTGCCCGATTCGACACTGGAAGAATATCTGATCGCGGTCAACGTGCCCGGCAGCGGCTCCAGCAGCGGGGTCGCCACCATCCACGACGGCCGCCTCTACGTATTGACGAACCGGCATAACCTGCCCCCTGAACCAGACCTGGACATGGTCGAGCTTCGCAACAAGAGCTATGCCAGCACCGTGGCCACCGCCCTGATTGCCGAGGGTCGCGATTTTGGCGAGGAACGCTATCTGGGCTTCGCGCGCGACTACGCGGTCCTGACGGTGCGCGACCCGGACCTGTTCGCCCCATTGCCGATGTTCTCCGGCCGCTATCAGGGGCCGGTGGTGGCACCCTCCTACGCCTCGCGCCGTTACCAGGTCGGACGCGGCCAGCAATGGCATCGCAGCGACCTCTTCGACGAATTGGATTTCTCCCTGGACATCGGCGCTTCGGGCGCGCCCGTGATCACCTGCTCCGGAGAGATCGCCGGCCTCTATACCGCGTTCATCCTCGAGAAGGACTGGGCCCAGGCCGGCTTTCGGTCCCTGTCCACGCCGATCGGCCGGGTCCGCGCCGCGCTCGGCCCGTAGCCCGCCGCCGTTCCTGGCCGCAAGAAGCATTCTTACTTCGTCCAAAGTCCGACTCATGATACGATTGCCACGCTCACCCCTCGGCGCCATTTTTCTTTCGGACGACCCGTTGCGCAGCCTCGCCTATCACCGAACCCCCAAACGAGAGAATAGCGAACAGCATCCATGACGCTTCCCGATTTCATCATCATCGGCGCCCAAAAATCCGGGACCACGTGGCTGGCCTGGTGCCTGCGGCAACACCCTCAGTTGTTCTTGGCCTCCGACGAAATTCATTTTTTCGATATTGATCGACATTTCTCCATGGGCCCAGATTGGTATCGCAAACATTTCACCGACGCCAAAGAAGGGCAAGTCGTTGGCGAAAAAACTCCAGATTATCTTTGGAACAACGAAAAACTTGAAATTGAACCAAAAGATATTGCGGCGCGAATACATAAAACATTGCCCAATGCAAAACTTATCATTATTCTCAGAGATCCGGTTACCCGCGCGATATCGGCGCTCAATCATCAAATTCGTGGCGGGCGTATATCTCCATTTGTTCCGACCCGCAAAATTTTTTTGGATTCCGCAAAAGAAAGATGGAGCGAGTTTGGAATTATGTCTCGTGGTTATTATCGACGACAGATCGAAAATTACTATAATTATTTTGATAAGAGTAATATAAAAATATTCTTCTATGAAGATGACATGATAAAAAACCCTGCCTCCACATTATCAGAATCGTGTGATTTTTTGTCCGTTTCGAGTCACCGCATGCCGAAAGTAAAGAAACGTCGTCCGAATAGCGGCATGAACTCGAAATTAGGCCTGATAATAAACTATTACGTCCCCAGTTCATATTATTTGATCCGGCCGCTTGATCTCCTGCTTCCCAAGAAAACGCCCCTGCAGTCCGACCGGCGGCTAATGGAAGACATGTATGCGCATTTTCAAGACGAAAACGAACGTCTGTTCGATCTCGTTGGACGCCGCACCGACGCCTGGCGCCCCGCCACGGGAGACCATTAGAGCAAATCCCGAGCGGATCGAATCGATCCGCGACGACGTATTTGCTCGAGAACGAACGATTAGAGCATTTTCCGACCCTATTTGGTCGAAAAATGCTCTAATCTCGCATTGCCCAGTTGCCCCCGTGATTTGACGACGGCACACCCTGATTCTTGTCCAAGAATCATTTCCTTATAGGCATACTCGGGTTGTTGGCACGGCTGACCGGACGGGTGAATCGAAAGAGGCGGTTCCGGGGCTGGATTTTGACCGCCGGATCGAGTTCGAGTTCCACGGTTCCCCGTGTCGGCTTCATCGTCACCAATCTGTCGCGCCCCGCCCAGCATGCGGTGGCCTTCCACAATCAACAAGCAAAACGGAGCAGACCATCAAGGAAGGCAAGTACGCGATCAAATAGACCCGATTGTCGTGCCGCATATTCCGCGACAATGTCATTCGGCTCCAGCGTCCCGCCCTGGTCAACGGCTTGCACGGCGGATCGCGCGCCTTCATCACGCTGTTCACCAGCGCTACGTCATCATGACAATCGACAACCACGAGGAGGTCGTCCAGGCGGCGCGGCGTTCGCTCAAACCGGGCGCGATCCTGGCGCTGAGGAAAGCGGATGCCGCCGGTATCGACGCCTATCCCGAAAGTCCGACCTTTGACAAATTGAAGAATATCCCGTGTCCGTATTCACCAAGACTGGCGCCGAGCCGAACACCATTTCCACGACCTCCCCGGTTTTCCAGGCTTGGGGCCGCATGGACAAATAGACTATGTTCGACGTGCTACTCGAGGGATCATCGAGACGGAGGCCAAGCGAAGCATGAGCAAACAGCCCCACCGCATCGGCGCTACGTGCCTCGGCCTGCTGATGGCCGGGCCGGCGGCCCTGGCCGCGCCGCCGCTCGAGTTGATTGAGTTGCCGCCGGGCTTCGCCATCTCCGTTTACGCCGAGGATGTGCCCAACGCGCGCGAGATGGCGTTGGGCACGGACGGCACTCTGTTCGTCGGTTCGCGCTCGGCCGGGAACGTCTATGCGGTGACCGATGAGGACGGCGACGGGGGCGCCGATCGGACGGTGGTGATCGACAGCGGTCTCACCTTGCCGAGCGGGGTCGCGTTTCGGGGTGGCGCGCTCTATGTCGGCGCGGTCAGCCGGGTACTCCGCTACGACGGCATCGAGCAGCGGCTCGATGACCCGCCGGAGCCGGTCGTGGTCACCGACGCGCTGCCCAGCGATACCCATCACGGCTGGAAGTTCATCGACTTCGGCCCCGACGGCAAGCTCTACGTGCCGGTCGGCGCGCCCTGCAACGTCTGCCTCCGCCGGAAACCCTATGCCGGCATCCTGCGTATGAACCCGGACGGCTCGGGCGCGGAAGTCTATGCCCGCGGCGTCCGCAATTCGGTCGGCTTCGCCTGGCACCCCGAGACCGGCGAGTTGTGGTTCACCGACAACGGCCGCGACCAGCTTGGCGACAACACCCCGCCGGGCGAGCTGAACCGGGCGCCCGAGGCCGGGCTTCATTTCGGCTTTCCCCATTGCCATGGCCGCGACGTCCCCGACCCGCGCTACGCCAGCGGCACCAGTTGCGCCGATTTCACCCCGCCGGCCCAGGAGTTGGGTCCCCACGTCGCGCCGCTGGGCATGACTTTCTACGACGGCGCCGTGTTCCCGGAAGCCTACCGAAACCAGGTGTTCATCGCCGAGCACGGCTCGTGGAACCGGAGCCAAAAGATCGGCTATCGGGTCACCCTGGTCCGGCTCGGCGAAGATGGCCTGCCGGCCTCCTACGATGTGTTCGCCCGAGGTTGGCTGCAGGGCCAGCGGGCCTGGGGCCGCCCCGCCGACGTGCTGGTAATGCCGGACGGCGCGCTGCTGGTCTCCGACGACGGGTTCGGCGCGATCTATCGGATCACTTACGCGCCTTGATGGGCCGATGTTTCGGACGCGCGGCCGTTGCGGCCATTTCGCCGGCCCGCGGCCCGGCCCAAGGGGCGACCTTGCCGCTGGATGTCCTGATGATGCCGGACGGGGCTCCACCGGTCTCCGACGACCACGCCCGAGCGATCTATCGGATCGCCTATCCACCATGACCCGGCATCTGACCGCGTTTTTTGCTGGCGCCGGGGCCGGCGCTGATTAGGATGCGGCGCCATGGCAATGTTGATCCCCGTCATCCTGGCCGGCGGCCTGGGCAAGCGCCTTTGGCCGCTCAGCCGCGAAGTCTATCCCAAGCAGCTCATGCGCCTCACCGGCGAAGGTTCGTTGCTCCAGCAATCGGTCCGCCGCGCGATGCTGACCGCGCCGGCCGGGAACCTGGTCACGGTCACCACGGAGTCCCAGTTTTTTCCCATCTACGACCAGCTTTCGGAGATCGATGAGGCGCTCGCCCGTCACGTGCTGATCGAGCCGAGCGGGCGCAACACCGCCGCCGCGATCGCCATGGCCGCCCTCTACGGAGCCGAATTGGACGCCGAGGCGGTGCTGTTCGTGGCCCCCGCCGATCACCTCATCCGCGACGAGCACAAGGTCGCCGCCGCGGTCGGGATCGCCGCCGCGGTTGCCCAAACCGGCCGTCTGGTCACCTTTGGCATCGAGCCGACCCGCGCCGAGACCGGCTTCGGCTATATTCGCGCCGGCGCCCCGATCACGGGTTACGACGGCGCCTTCGAAGTCGCGAGCTTCATCGAAAAACCCGATCAGAAGTCCGCCGAAGCCCTGATCGCCGACGTCAACGTGTTTTGGAACAGCGGCATGTTCGTGTTCCGGGCCCGCGACCTGTTGGACGAGTTGGAAACCCACGCGCCCGAGATTCGCTCGGCCGCGGGCCAAGCATTCGACCAGCGCCGCGACGGCAACGGCGCGATCCGGTTCGCCGTCGAGGCCTATGAGCGAATTCCGGCGGCGCCGATCGACAAGGCCGTGATGGAGCGCTCGGGCCGGGTCGCCGCGGTGCCGATCGACCCCGGCTGGTCCGATGTCGGCTCGTGGCTGAAGCTGTGGGAGGTCAGCGAGCAGGACGAGGATCACAACGCCACCGCCGGCGACGTGCTGATCGAGGACAGCCGCAACTGCCTGGTGCGGGCCGAAAGCCGGCTGGTCGCCTGCGTCGGCCTGGACGACGTGGTGGTCACCGAGACTGCGGATGCGGTTTTGGTGTCGGCGATGGAAGACGATGGCGGGATTCGCCGGATCGTCGATCGGCTGGGCGCCGCCAATCGCGAGGAAGCCGTGCGCCACCTCGCCGAAAACCGCCCCTGGGGATCGTTCCAGGTGCTGCTGGAGGGCACCGGGTTCAAGATCAAGGAGCTGGTGGTCAAGCCCGGCGCCATCCTGAGCCTGCAGAGCCACGAATATCGGAGCGAGCATTGGGTGGTGGTCGCCGGCACCGCGCGCACCACCTGCGACGAGAAGGTCGAAACATTGCAGGCCAACCAATCCACCTACATCCCGATCGGCGCCCGCCATCGCCTCGAGAATCCCGGCGGCGATCTGCTCCGGATCATCGAGGTCCAATGCGGCTCCTATGTGGGCGAGGACGACATTCAGCGCTACGAGGACAAATATGGCCGCGAGCCCGCCGCCAACTGAGGGCCGATGATGAACGACGCCGCGGGCGCGACCCAATCGGTCGATTGGCCGGGTGACATCCACCGCACCCTGGCGGCGCTCGACGTGCGCCAGATCGCCTATGTGCCCGACGCCGGCCACCAGCGGCTGATCGAATTGTGCCAAGCCGACAATGCCATGCGCATGGTCCCGCTGACCAGCGAGGAAGAAGGCGTCGGCCTGGTCGCCGGCGCCTGGCTGGGCGGCGAGCGCGGCGTGCTGATGATGCAGTCGAGCGGCGTCGGCAACTGCGTCAACGCCATCGCCTCGATCACCCGCGCCTGCCAGTTTCCGCTGCTGATGCTGATCACCATGCGCGGCGAATGGGGCGAGGGCAATCCCTGGCAGGTGCCGATGGGCCGGGCGACTCCGGAGGTGCTCGACACCTTGGGCGTCCAGATTGCCCGGGTCGATCGGGCCGAGGACGTCGCCGGCGCGGTCGCGGCGATGGCGGCGCTGGCCTTCAAGTCGACCACGCCGTGCGCCGTGCTGCTGTCCCAGCGCTTGGTCGGCGCCAAGAGCTTCCAGGATTGAGCGGATGAGCGCGGCAACTCTCGACCGGCGCGCGGTCATCGCCGAATTGCTCGAACGTCGGGGCGATCTGTTGCTGGTCTGCGGCCTCGGGGGCACCGTTTGGGACGCCACCAGCGTCGGCGACCACGACCTCAATTTCGGCCTCTGGGGCGGCATGGGCACCGCGACCATGGTCGGCCTCGGCCTGGCGCTGGCGCAGCCGGAACGCCGGGTCCTGGTGGTGACCGGCGACGGCGAGATGCTGATGGGCCTGGGCACCCTGGCGACCCTGGCCGTACAGCGCCCGCCCAACCTGGCGGTGGTCGTGTTCGACAACGAACGCTACGGCGAAACCGGCATGCAAACCACCCATACCGGCCTCGGCGTGGATTTGGCGGCGATGGCCTCGGGCGCCGGCATCGTGGACGCGACGACGATTCGCGAACTTGGCGGCGTCGCCGCGCTTCGGGACCGGGTCCATGACGGCGCCGGTCCGATTTTTTCGGTGATCAAGGTCTCGGCCGACCGCGCCGAAATGGTGCTGCCGGTACGCGACGGGCCGCTGCTCAAACACCGCTTCCGGACCGCCCTGCTCGGCAGCCCCGGCGCCTGAACGATGCGGCGATGACTCCGGATGATGGCGCCGCGCCGCTTGAAACCGAAGACCAGCTGAATCGGTAACCGAGTCGGGACACCTGGTCCGAATCGCGTTATGCGAACGTCGACGTTCTCATGTCCGGCAGGATTCGGCCCGAGGCGGCGGTCCCGGTTCATCCCAACCCAATGAATGGACGTTTAAATTGGCTCTTGGCCCGCGATGAGCGTTACAATCTACCGGTTTGGTGCTTTGTCTGGGATCGGGTCCCGAAACATCGGATCGAGTGACATGAAAGTCGCCAAGTTTCAGATCGGCCAGATCGTCCGCCATAGACTCTATCCCTTCCGCGGCGTCGTCTTCGATGTCGACCCGGTCTTCTCGCACACCGAGGAGTGGATGGAAGCGATCCCGGAGAACTTGCGCCCGAAACGGGATCAGCCGTTCTACCACCTGCTGGCCGAGAACGCTGAGACCACTTATATCGCCTATGTTTCCGAGCAGAACCTGCTCAACGACGAGTCCGGCGGTCCGGTCTCCCATCCGGAGGTCGAATCCCTGTTCAGCGGATTGGAGGGCGGCTGCTATGTCGTCCGCCACAACGCGGCCAACTGAATTCCTTTGGGCGGGAAGCAATCATGAACACGACCCCGAATCACGACAGCGGGCTCGGTATTCCGAGTTGGATTCCGCTTGCGGCGACCGGCGCCGGATTCCTCTATTTGGCGGCCGCTATCCTCACCGCCGGGTCCTGATCCCCCAGCAAGGGCGTTAGCCCGACGCTTCGCCGAGTTTGGCCAGATAGGCGCGGATGCGGGCGGCGTTCTTGCCCAGGTCGCTGCGACCCTTGCGGGCCAGGGCGCGCATGTCGATCCGGCTGCCGGCGCCCTCAGCCGTCACCCGGATCACCATATCGTCCTTGAACCCGTACCAAAAACTCGCCGCCGTGGCCTCGATGCGCCCCTGGTCCGGATCGACGTCGACGATGACCCAATCCATGGTCTCGGCGACCTTGCGGGCGCGATCGAACGCTGCGTCCGCATCGATGTCGAGAGTGAGCGGCGCCAGATCCGGATAGCCGTAGCGCTGCTTCGCGGCCAGGGCGGGTCCCTCGTATTCGTGTGGGGCGGCACCTTGGGCCTCGCGCTCGGGCACCACCGCGATGAACTCCGGCGGATTTTCGGTATCGGTGGTGATGTCGTGGATGAACGGCACGGTCTGGACGATGAACCACTGGTCGTAAACATTCTTGGTCGCCCAGGCACCGATGACCACGCCGGCGACGGCAACCAGCAGCCCACGCGCCGCGCCGCCGGGCCATGCACGACCCAGTCCGATCAACGACACCACCGCCCCCGCCGCCCCCGCATAGGCGACATATTCGTTGAGGGTGACGATTGAAAATCGGAAATGCCACAAGCCCCAGCGGTATCCCAGGACCGCGATCAGCAGCAAAAGAACCGCCAGCAGCGACAAGCCCAGCCCCAACAGCGCTATCCGCGAATTCCTCTTTTCGATCTGTTCGACCACCATAGCCCCCTCGAAATACCACCCGCCCGACGACACTCGCCCGCCGCCATGCTTTCATCGCGGCAGATACAAATCAATAGCGTTCACGAGCCGCGAAGCGCCGCCAGTTCGACCTCGAGCCCCCGATTCGCCGGTGCGGCGGCGCGACGGTTTTGGCGATCCGTGACTCGTCGAAACGCGGCGCGATGTATTGGCGGTTGGAGCCGAAGTCGGCGAAGCCCAGGGTCCGCTCTCGGCCCGGAGCGGCCGAGGTCCTGGTCGATCGGGCGTTGGCGTAACGCCCGCTCACCGCCGCCAGGCGATCAGCCGCTCCGCCGCGCGCTCGATCGTCGCCGGCGTGCCCGCGAACGAGATGCGGACGTAATTGCGGCCGCGTTTGGGATCGAAATCGATCCCCGGCGTCGTCGCGACCCCGATCTCGTCGAGCATACGGGCACAGAACGTCTGGGAGTCGTTGGCCAGGCCCGATATGTCGGCATAAATGTAGAATGCGCCGTCGGCCGGAGCCATTTTGTCGAAACCGGCCTTGGGAAGCCGGTCGAGCAACAGGGCGCGGTTGCGCGCATATTGTTCGACATAGCCGTCCAATTCAGCGCCGCAGTCAAGGGCGACCCGGCCCGCGATCTGGGCCAGAGCCGGCGGCGAGACGAACAGGTTCTGGGCCAGGCGCTCGATGCCCGGCAACAGCGCCTCCGGCACCACCATCCAGCCCAGCCGCCAACCGGTCATGGCGAAGTATTTCGAGAAGCTGTTGATCACCACGCAATGGTTGCTGAACGAGAGCGCGCTGGTCGCCCGGTCGCCATAAGTGATGCCGTGATAGATTTCGTCCGAAATCAGCCGCGCGCCGTGGTCCCCGCACCATTGGGCGAGCGCCGCCAGAGATTCGGCATCGAGCATCGTTCCGGTCGGATTGGACGGACTGGCGACGATCAGCCCGTCGAGCGGCCCGGCGGCGTCCAGCAATGCCGGCGTCGGCTGGAAGCGGTGCTCCGGGCCGCTGGCCAGGGCCACCACCTCGATTCCGAGCGCGGTCAGGATATTGCGATAGGCCGGATAGCAGGGCTCGGCCAGCGCCACCCGGTCGCCGGCATCGAACGCGGCCAGAAAGCCCAGCAGAAACCCGCCCGAGGCCCCGGCGGTGATCACTACCCGCTCCGGCGCGACGTCAAGCCCGTAAACGTCCCGGTAGCGCCGCGCGATGGCGCCGCGCAGTTTCGGATTGCCGAGCGCTTCGGTATAGCCGAGCGCCGAGCCGTCAAGAGCGGCGTGGGCAGCCGCGATCACCCGGCTGGGCGCGCCCGCCGCCGGCTCACCCACTTCCAGATGCAGCACGTCCTTGCCGGCCGCGGCCCGCTCATTGGCCGCCCGCATCACCTCCATGGCAAAGAACGGCGCGATCGCGCTTCGCCGCGAGACCTTGAGCTCGGTTCGCGGACTCATTGGCCGACCCCGACCGCCATGCCGGAGCCGCGCCGGTCGGACCGATACTGGCAACGTTCATGGCCGGCGAACAAGCCCGCCGGGCAATAGATCGCATTGATCCGGCCGATTTCTCCGACTCCCTTGACCGTGTGCCCTCGCCGGGTCAATGCCGTCACCCAGGCCCGCGGCGTGTCGAGCTCGACCAGGACCCGATCGGGCACGCCGCCATGATGGGTCCGCGGCGCGTCCATGGCCTGGGTCAAATTCATGCCGCCGTAAAACAGATTGACCGCCGTCCACGCCAGGGCACTCGGCGCGGCGGCCCCCCCGGTGGCGGCCGCGATCATCACCGGATCGCCGGACTCGGCGTCGAACACCATCATCGGCGCCAGCGACTGCGGCCCGATTCCCTCGCGCCCAGGCGCCGCCGCCAGAACAATTCCGGTCCCTCCGGCGACGCGGCCGGTCCCGAACAAATTATGCAGGGAGGCCACACAGGAAATGGCCAGCCCATCTCCGTCCACGATCACGAACGATGTCGCGGCCGGGTTCTCGCGGTAGGGCTGGGGCGCTTCGACCAGCGATTCGGGCGCGGCGTGACGGTCCGCGTCGTAGCCGTCGGCGAGCCGTTCAACGCGATCGGTGGCCAACAAGGCAACAGCGGTCCCGTCTTGCCCGACGCCGCCGGTGAGCCAGACCGCGCGATCGAGGAACGCCCGCATCGAGGTCTCGGCAAACAGATGCGCGCGCTCGGCTTCATCGGCCTCCGCGTAGCCACCGATCGCGTCCCAAAGCATCCATATCTCAGCCGCCGTGACGCCACCACCGCTCGGCAGGGGGCTGGTCCGGATCATGTGCGTGCCGACCGTCGCCGAAACCGGCTGCTGCCATGACACCTGGTAGCTGCCCAGGTCCTCGCGGTCGATCGCGCCGGCCGCGGCCTCGGAGCCTCTGGCCAGGGCCGTGGCCAGCTGACCGGCATAGAAATCCCCGGCGCCGCTGAGCCTGAGCCGGGTCAAGCTCGACGCCAGATCGAACTGAACCAGCTCCTCGCCCTCGGCCAGAGGTGCCCCGTCCGGGCGCGCGAAAATCGCCCGCGCCGCGCGGTCCGCGAACAGTTGCTCGGCGACCAGCGCCAAATCCTGGGCCAGCGCCCAGCTGACCGGGGTCCCGAGGCGCGCCCGGCGCTCGGCGGGCACGAGCAGCTTGCCCCAATCGGCACGGCCATAACGGGCGTGCAGCGCGAACAAGCCCCGAACCGCCCCCGGAACGGCACTTGGCCGACTGGTGCCGGCGGCCTGTCGCGACGGCGCCCGGGCGGTAAAGTCAAGCGCCTCGGTCAGGCGCGTCACCGGATCGTAGATTAGGCAGACACCGCCGCCGCCGAGGCTGGCCGAGGACGGATAGGTGACCGACATCACCATATACATCGCCACCGCCGCATCCGCCGCCGAGCCCCCCGCCGCGAGCACTTCGCGCCCGATCAGGACCGCTCGTGGCTCGTCCGCCGCCACCGCCCGGAAGCTGGTTGGCGACGCCGGCACCGACGGATCCGCCTCGGCCGCGAACACCGCGTCCAAATCCGGTGTCAAATCGGCCAATTGGGACGTAAGATCGCCCTCCGCGCAGGCCGCGCACAGTGCGGCCGCCAGCAGGCCGACCGCGCGCCCGCATTGACGCGCAAATCCGTCGGGCTTAGCTATGATCATGCGCATGGGAGTGCCGACCTTGGCTTCGGTCCTGTTTCGACTGCTCATAATCGCAAACGTCGTGTGGTGGGGCCTGGCCGACGCGGCGCGGGCGCAAGGCCTCGCGCTGATACGTGACGCCGAAATCGAGCATATCATCCGCTCCTGGACCGATCCAATGCTGCAGGCCGCCGGCATCGATCCGGCGGCGGTGCACATCATGCTGGTCAACGATGGCACGCTCAATGCCTTCGTCGCCGGCGGCCAAAATCTGTTTCTCAACGCCGGTCTGCTGATGGCCAGCCAGAGCCCCGGTCAGGTGACCGGGGTGATCGCCCACGAAATCGGCCATATCGCGGGCGGCCATCTGGCGCGATCCCAGGATGCGCTGCGCAGCGCCGAAAACGTGAGCCTGCTCCATGCCTTGCTCGGCCTGGGTATCATCGCGCTCGGCGCCACCACCGGCGCGTCGGGCGCGGCCGGCGTCGGCGGAGCCGTCATGGCTGGCGGCCAGATCGCCGGCTACAAGACCCTGCTCACCTACAGCCGAATTCAGGAACGCTCCGCCGACCATGCCGGTCTCATTTATCTGGATCGCACCCGACAATCGGCGCGTGGCCTCTATCGGTTTCTGGAGACACTGCTTGACCAGGAACTGCTGGTCGTGGCCCGCCAGGATCCGTATCTGCGCAGCCATCCCCTGACCCAGGATCGTCTGAATTTTATCGACGACCACATGCGGAAATCGCCCTGGACGGAGGCGCCGGAGCCGCAACGCCGACTGCTGGAACACGCCCGCATGAAGGCCAAGCTCGTCGGGTTCCTGGAATGGCCCGAACGGGTCCTGCGTGCCTATCCGCTCGAGGACCAGAGCGTGCCGGCACGCTATGCCCGCGCCGTGGCCTATTATCGGCTGCCCGACCTGGAGCAGGCATTGGCCGAACTTGATTCGTTGATCGCGGAACAGCCGAACGATCCCTATTTCCAGGAACTCAAGGGCCAGGTTTTGTTCGAGAACGGCCGCGGCGCGACCGCAATTCCCTATTACGAGACCGCGAATCGGCTGGAACCCGACAATCCGCTGCTGCTCACCGAACTGGCCAAGGTCCAGATCGAGTCCGGCGAACCCGAATTGTATCGGCCCGCGGTCGAGGCCCTGGAGCGCTCGGCCCAACTCGACCCGACCAATGGCATGACCTGGCGTCTGCTCGCCGTGGGCTACGGGCGGGACGGCGATATCGGCAAATCGTCGCTGGCGGCCGGCGAACTCGCGCTGCTGGAAGGGCGACCGAAGGACGCGCTGCTCCACACCGGGCGCGCCCAGCGCCTGTTTGCCGAGGGCTCGCCGGAGTGGCTGCAGGCCGAGGATATCCGCAAGATCGCCGAACGCCACGCCAACAAGGAATAGCGGCCAATTCGGCCGACAGTGGCGGGCTCAGGGAGAAAACGCTCATGACACGGCTCGACGGAAAAGTGGCGCTGATCACCGGCGCCGCGGGCGGAATTGGCCGGGAAGCGGCGCGCCTGATGGCGCTAGAGGGCGCGAGTGTGGTGTTGACCGACATACGTGCGCCCGAAGGCCGCGCCGTGGCGGATGACATCGCCGCCAAAGGCGGCGGCGCTCGTTTCATGGCGCTCGACGTGACCCGCGAGGCGGATTGGGAACAGACGATCGAGTCGGTCATGGACGAGGCCGGCGCACTCGACGTGCTGGTCAACAACGCCGGCATCGCCGGCGCCGGCATCGCCCTCGACGAGATGGATCTCGAGACCTGGCGGCGATGCCTCGCTATTTGCCTGGACGGCGTGTTCCTGGGCGTCAAGCACGGCATCCGCGCCATGCGCCGGGGCGGCGGCGGTTCGATCATCAACGTCTCTTCGATCGCGGGCAAGATCGGCATCCCGACATCCGGGAACTACTGCGCGGCCAAGGGCGGGGTCAAGCTGTTGACCAAGACCGCCGCCCTCGAATGCGCCGGAGGGGAACCGTTGATCCGGGTCAATTCGGTCCACCCCGGCTTCATCGACACCGACATGGTGGCCGGCGCCATTCAGCGCCGGGGACCGTGGTTCCGGGAATTGGTCGAAACCTCGGTGCCCATGGGCAGACTGGGCGAGGCTCGCGATATCGCCGAAGGCATCGTCTATCTGGCGAGCGACGCGGCCAAGTTCGTCACCGGCTCCGAACTGGTGATCGACGGCGGCTACCTGGCCAGGTGATCAGCTCGTCTCTGACTGCCTGCCGGCGTGGCGCCGAAGGGCCGTCGCCGCCGCGACCACGATCTTTTCGGTAACCTCATCGCCGGCGTCGTCGTCCCGGTGGACCACATGGACACGGCTCTCGACGGTGCCAAGCGCCGAGGGTCCGCGCCGTCCGACCAGTTGGGCCGCGCGCGGATGCCGCCGGTTGTGACACTCGGCGAGGAAATTCGGCAGGAACACGGCGCAGTGACCGCCGCGGCAGAGCGCGAGCGCCGATTCGAGAGAGGTCAGCCGGTATTTGACCGCCCGCGGCACCCGCTCGTATGGCCAGCAATCGATCGCCAGCGCGTCCGTGATGCCGTGTTCCAGCTTGGCCATGGGAACCGCGAACGGCAGGTCGTCGAACTTCGCCCTCGGAAACGCGCCGCGCCCGACGTAGATGTGAAACCGGAACTCACCGACCGGTCGAAAGGTGAGCCCCCGGCGCGGCATCGGCAGATAGGTGATCCCGGCATCGACTTCCCGGTCCGCGACCGCGCGCTCCAGCTCGCCGACACTCATATCGCGGACATCGAGGGGATGCTCGGCCAGCCCCGACGCCAGCAGCGCGCCCAGGAAATGGGTCGAGAACACCTCGAAGGTCGCCAGGCGCAGGGTCCGCTTGGCCCCACCGATGGACGCGTCGAGCCGCTGGCGCACCCGCGCATGCTCTTCGATCAAGGGCGCGCTCACCTTGTAAAGAAGTGTGCCGTGCTCGGTGAGCCGGAGCCGCCGACCGTGTTTGGCGAACAGGGTCTTGCCGACCTCCCGCTCGAGCTGGCGCATCGATTTCGAAAGCGCGCCGGGGGTGAGGTTCAACAGGCCTGCCGCCTTGGTCAGGCCGCCAGCCTCGACGATGGCGCGGAAAGCTCGAACGCGACGAATATCCATGGGCTTGTTTCGCGGCGACGCGGGAGCGATCACCATGACATTTTCCAATATGGAAACGAACCATGTCAATATTTTCGATTGTGGTGCAAACCCCGGCCCACCATGATCGTCCGAACAACCCATGAATTGCACGGGGAGACGGCCCTATGGCCGCAGTCGAAGTGCTCCACAGCGATCGCTGGGGCGATATTCTCGATCGACCGGCAGACCGATGCGTGGAAATCCGCTGGTACGACACGACCTCCGAGATGTCCGGCGATGATTTCAATGGGTTCCTTGAAATCTACGCCGGAGTCGTGGAGAGGTGCGGGCGCGCCGGCGCGCTGATCGATGCCGTTCAGTTCAAGATGGACATGGCCCAAATGGACCCCGGATGGCGCGATGAGAACATCATTCCCCGCTACAACGCGGCGGGATTGAGGAAATTCGCCTTCATCATGCCACCCGGCATGCCGGCGATCGGAGCGGAGCCCGCGCCGGAAGGCCCAGCCAAATTCCCGACCGCCTATTTCGGCGCCCGCGCGGATGCCTTGGCCTGGCTCGACGACTGAGCGGCAAGTCAGGGGCGATCCCGCCGGCGAGATCGGGGACGAACGGCTCAGTCCTCGTAGACCACGCCGGCGGCCTGATAGCCGCCGTCCACGGCGAGCTGCTGGCCGGTGACGTATTTGGCGTCTTCGGAGGCGAGGAAGGCGGCGGCGGCGGCGATCTCGTCGGCCTCCGTGTAGCGGCCCATCGGGGTGCGGCTCAGGAAGGAGTCGCGAATCGCCGGAGTGTGGTGGCGGCGCGCGAGCGGCGAATCGACCGGTCCCGGCGAGATCGCATTGACCGTGATGCCGTGACGGCCGAGTTCGGTCGCGGCGACCTGCATCAGCCCGATCACGCCGGCCTTGGAAGCGCAATAGGCGGCGCGCTTGGATATGCTGCGGAACGCCGCGATCGAGGCGATGTGGATGATCCGACCGGCGCCCTGGGCGATCATCGGCACGGCGGCGGCGCGGGCGCACAGATAGCTCCCGGTAAGGTTGGTGCCGACCACGAAGTCCCAAATCTCGGGCGTGGTGTCGATGAGGGAGGCGGCCTGGCTGACCCCGGCGCTGGTCACCAGGATGTCGAGCCGCCCAAACTCGGCGACGGTGGCATCGACCATCGCCCGCACCTCGTCCGGGCTGGTCACGTCAACCGGACAGGCCAGCGCCCGCCCGCCCTCGCCCGCGATCCCGTCCGCGCAGGTCCGTGCCACGGTCTCGTCCAAGTCCGCGATCGCCACTGCCGCGCCCTCGGCCACGAACCGGCGCGCGATCGCCCGTCCGATCCCGCTCGCCCCACCGGTGACCAATGCGACTTTGCCTTCGAGCTTCATGCTGCCTCTCCTCACGCCCAAATACGACCACGCTTTGACTTGCTCATCAACAGATGTCAAACGTCTCGCCCCGTTCGCCGCGAACCCGACCGTATTCATGCGGAGGTTGAACAGGCGCTCGGCATGTCGAACCCCGATCAGCGCCGTCGATGGGGGCATCGCGTGGCGCGGTCCACCAGCTTGGGCATGACAACCGCTAACGCTCTCCGACGCGCCATCGCTTCAGCTCGACCAACCATCTCCGCTTTACGGCCTCGGCCAAGGTCTGAATATCCTCTCGCGCATTGCTGTTTGGCGCAAAGCCGCCGATCCAGGTGCCGGCCCCGAACGCATCCACCATCGCGGTGCGCTGCCGAATCATCGGCCCGACCGGCACTTACGCCGAGGAGCGGCATGATCGCGGCGCACACCACCATGGTTATATAAGGCGGTCGCGAAAATCGGCCATCTATCCGTTGTGCCGGTCTCGTGACTCGCCCCGACCGAAGCGTCATGGCCCGCGGACAGGCGCTGGTGAGTCCCCTGACGTCGGCTCGGGTTGACGCCCTGGACGCCTCTCGACCCTGTACCCCGCCCCAACCGGCCCAGCCAGGCGCTACGCCATCGACCCCGCTCAGGAACCGGGATCGTGCTTATCGCCGCCGGTCGGGGTAACATCGGTTTTTTTGAGGGAGGCTTCGGATGAAACGCGTCTCACTCGGGTTGTTGCCCGGACTGTGGTTGGCGGCACTGCTCATGGGCTATGGAGCACCCGCGCTGGGCGCTTCCGTGGAGCGGCGCCCGGTCGATATCTGGAGCGACGGCACGCGCCTGGCGGGCGACCTTTGGCTGCCGGAGCAGGTGGCCGAAGGGGAGCGTCGCCCGGCGGTGTTGATGACTCACGGCTGGGGAGGCGTGCGGGACCATTTGAACACGGACTACGCCCCGGCGTTCGCCCGCGCCGGGTTCGTCACGCTGACCTTCGACTATCGGGGATGGGGCGACAGCGACAGCCGCCTGGTCGTTGTCGGCGATGAGCCCGCGCCCGATGGCGACGGCATCGTGACCGTCCGCGCCAGAGCGATCCGCGAGGTCGTCGATCCGATCGCGCAGATTCGCGACATCGTGAGCGCAATCGATTACTTGAGCGGCGAGCCAAGCGTCGATCCCGACCGGATCGGGCTCTGGGGGACGAGTTATTCCGGCGGCCACGTCATAGTTGTCGGGACCCAGGATGCGCGGGTGCGGGCGATTGTGGCGCAAGTCGGCTATATGGGCGTTTCCAAGAACCCCCGGCGCGCGCTGGCCCAACGACGGGCGATCCAAAAAGCCCGTGGCGAGATCGATCCGATCCCTCAGGATCTTGATTGCATCCCCAGGCTCAGGGGCTGCCCCGACCTCGCCAAGATGCTCGACTACCGGCCGGTCGCGGTTGCCGATCGGATCACCGTGCCGACCCTTGTTATCGACGCTGAAGCCGAAGAGCTGTTCGATCGCCACAAGAACGGGCGCGCCGTCTACGACATCGTAAAGGAGCGGGTGCCCGCGGACTACGTGCTTTATTCGGGTGCCCACTACGCCATTTACGGCCCCCACCGCGGGGCTTCGATCGAACGGGCGGTGGCGTGGTTCACGACCCATCTCGCGGCCACGGAGTGATCGCTTACGATAGTGGCGAGTGATCGCTTACGATAGTGGCATTGCCCCGGACAACCTGTCTGGCGGTGAACGGCATTCGTCTTGAGACCACGTGACGGCGCCCGGAAAGCTTTCTCCCAACCCGGCGACCGAAGCCCCGGTTCGGCCCCGACCGCAGGCGGGACCCCGCGCCACCAGAGGCAGCGCGGGAGTCGAGCGGCCCCGGGGCAATCGATCGCGGCCGGCAGTGGAACTCCGATTAACGCGGCATCCCCTTCATATCGACCGCCGGGTAGTATTTGCCCTCGCCCAGGGCATCGACCCGCTCCCAGAACGCGGCATCGGCGGCCAGTCCGATCGGGTTCTTTTCGGCGTTCTGGCGCCAGAAGTTCCACGATTCGGGCCTGAGACGGATCGCCTCGTCCAGAAACGGTCGCGCCTCCTCGTCCCGGCCACTGGCCACCAAATGCTGGCCCAGGCGGAAGTTGGCGTTGGCCAAGGCGTGGTCTTCGCTGGGCGCGGCAAGATGAGCGCGCGCCTCCGCTTCGGTCCAGGCGAATTCGCTGTACGCGCCCTTTTCAATCCAATCGCGAATGGCGCTTACATAGGTCTTCTTGGCGCCCGCCGTGATCGCGGCGACATCATCCGGCATCTTACCGGTCGCGCGATCCATGGAGCGGAAGCCTTCATAGGCACCGGCGCACTCGGCCGGGCGCACGATCCGGCCCGCCTCGTCGATCCACACCGCCTCCGGCACGTTGACCATGTTGTAGAGGTCGGCGACGTGATGATACTGGTCGATCAGCGACAGATAAGTGGGTGCCACGTCCTCGATCCATTGGCGCGCGGCCCCGGCCCGGTCCATCGCCACCGCGACGACCACGAAATTCCGATCCATGTATTGCTCGTGGAGGTCCTGCCACACGGACAGGTCGGCACGGCAGCCTCACCAGGATGCCCAGGTCGCCAGCAGCACCTTCTTGCCACGCTGATCCGACAGGGTATGCAGCACCCCATCGATGTCCGGAAGCGTGAAATTGGGCGCGTCGAGGGACTCCAGGGCCTACGCACGCTCGGTGGCCCCCGCGCCCAGCACCCAAACGCTCCCCGCCCGATCATGGCGGATCGGGTGGCCCATATGGCGCCACAACGCCGCCACGTTCACCGTGGTGTCGCTGTGGAACTCGGTGGCGCGGCCGGGCGGTATCGACACGCAAACCGGCCCTCGGCAAAGGCCTTCCGGCTGCAATGTCCAGCCGGTCGCCGTTTCGACGGTATCGTTGGCCAGCCACAGATCGTCGCCCTTGGCTTCGGCGTCCGAGACCTCTGTCGATCCCGTTTCGGTAAGAATCGTAACCATCCTGCACCTCGCTAGCGGACGGGACTTGTTTTTTTTGCAACTCTCATACCCTAGCGAGGCCGGCTGAGAGAAGCCAGCGCCGGCCGCCGCTCGACAGGGGTGGCTCGCAGCGAGTAAACCGGGGCGGACTAAATCATTGACCGACGAGCGGCGGAAACACTCGAGAAGGCGGGGACGACGGATCGATGAGGCGCGACGCGAAGCCGCGGCCGGGTAGCCGGACCTTTTCGGGCAAGAGCCCTTATCTGGTTCGGTCGGTGGTCCCGGGCATCGAATGGCCGGGCCTGCCGGACCAGATGGACGCGAGCGTGCTGGCCATCGAATATCAGCTCAGACGCAGCCTCTGGTGGCCGACATCCCGGTTGGCGGAACAACAACGACGCCAACGCGACCTGCTGGTCGGTCATGCCGCCCGAACAGTCCCATTTTACCGCGAGCGGTTGGCGGTGGTGGCGGGCGCCGGCGCCCAGACGATTTCGGACGACCAGACAATTTCAGACGAATTGTGGCGGCGCATACCGATCGTGACGAGAGCCGACCTGCGGAACGCCGGATCGACCCTCGAAAGCCGGAAGGCCTTGCCCAGTCACGGGCGCCGCTTCGAAATCCGGTCCTCGGGCACCACCGGCCGTCCGGTCACGGTTCAGGGGACGGCCCTGACCACGATCATGTCGCGAGCGCTGAACCTGCGCGATCACTTGTGGCACAAACGGGATATGCGAGCCACGGCGGCTTTGATTCGCCGGCTTGACGACAAGGTCGACGAGGGTGGCGACAAGGCGGCGCGGTGGGCGTTCGGCGCCGACAGCGGTCCGTTGATATCTTACGATATTGCGCGCCCGGTCAAGAACCAGGTGGCCTGGCTGCGGACCCAGGAGCCGGCCTATTTGATGACCCATCCTTCCAACCTTCGCGCCATCATCGATGCGTGCCGCGAGGGCACCAAGGATCTCCCGAGCCTGCGTGAGGTCGATACCTTTGGCGAGCCCGTCGACGACTCCTTGCGAGCGGAGACCAAACAGGTTCTGGGCGTGCCGCTGGTCGATTCGTACAGTGCCGAGGAGACCGGGCCCCTGGCCCTGCAATGTCCCGACTGCGAATGCTATCTGGTCCAGTCGGAGGCGGTTCAGGTCGAGGTCGTGGACGACGCCGGCGAACCAAGCCGATATGGCGATACCGGGCGGGTCGTGGTCACCGCGCTTCACAACTACGCGACACCGTTGGTTCGGTACGAGATCGGCGACTGCGCCGAGCCCGCCGCCCCCTGCGACTGTGGCCGAGGTTTGCCGCGCTTGCGCGCCATTCCCGGGCGGGTACGCAACATGATGATATTGCCGTCCGGCGACAAAATCCGGCCGCCGTTCGCGATCGGCTCCCTGACCCGGATGTTCGCCCTGGAGCAGGCGCAATTCGTTCAGACCGCCATCGACAGGCTGGAGGCGCTGCTGGTCGCCCCCCGCGCCTGGACGGCCGAGGAAGAAGAGGCGTTTCGCCGCGAAATATGCCAGAGACTCGGCCAGGACTTTGCGATCGAATTGAAATTCGTCGCCGAGATTCCGTTTCCGCCGAGCCGGAAATTCGAGGAGTTTCGGTGCGAGATCGAAGCCTGAGTCTCGCCGTTCTGTCCGCTGGCGCGGCGCCGTTTCGAGGCCGTGTTCGGCGCGATTGCCATGTCGCGCGGCAACGGTGACAATGGTCTTTATCTCGAGGCGAAGCTGGGGTGTCGGTGGGCGCGAAACTGATCGAAGGCCGGGGGCGGTTGCGGTCGGGCAAGTCGGAGATTGCCTTCCCGACGATGGCCGAGGGGTTCGACGCGATTCAGATCGCGTTGCAGTTCCAGCTCGAGGACAGCGAGTGGTGGTCGGAGCAAAGGTTGCGCGACCACCAGCGTGGTCAAGCCCGGATTCTGCTGGCCCATGCGCGGCGGACCGTCCCCTACTATCGCG